>NZ_DJIO01000023.1:0-19102 GCF_002433655.1 Thalassolituus sp. UBA6592
AGTGCACTGGCCGCCGGTGGCGAAGTGACCGGCGTGATTCCTGAAGGTTTATTTCAACGCGAAGTCGCACATCAGGGTCTGACGGAACTGCACTACGTCAACGGCATGCACGAACGCAAAGCCATGATGGCGGAACTGGCCGACGCCTTTATCGCCCTGCCCGGCGGCATCGGCACCCTGGATGAATTGATCGAGATCTGGTGCTGGGCTGGCATTGGCAGTCACAGCAAACCTTGCCTGTGTTACGACGTGGATAACTACTGGCAACCACTGTTTGAGCTGCTGCAGCATATTCACAACGAAGGCTTCGCCCACGATAATGAATCACTGCTCAATGTGTCAGATACCGATGCCCTGCTGACTGTGCTTAAAAATGAAGACGTTCAATAACGCCCGACAGCTGTACGGCGCGGACTGGCATCCGCGCCCTGCCCGTTACACCTGAGCAGCAACATCTAACGAATTATCTGCTTCCAGCAGATAACGGCTTTCGGCGGCGAAACCGGAACCCACTTCCGAGTAGTAATTGAAGGCCACATCGACGCCAAGATCGATCAGTTCTTTGCGCTCATCCTCATAGCGCGCGACCGCAGCGACTTTGCCCTGATAACCAATCATACGCAGCATATCCAGCGTGCTGCGCATCTCAATCTGAGATGGCAGTGCCAGCATGATCAGACGCAGTTCACTGCGTGTTGCCTGTTGCCAGAACTCAAAGTCATCGGAATCACCGGCCACCACATTCAGACCTTCTTCACGCATGTGCAGAGCCCGTTCCTGATCGGATTCAATCCCCCAGACGCGGGCACCGTATTCTTTTTCCAGCGCAGCATAAGCACCCTTGCCAACCCGGCCCATACCAACGATCAGAATATCGGCATCTTTTGGTCGTTTGAATTTCTGGTGTTTATCCGCCTGTTCATAGCGGTTGATCAGATCTTTGTGACGCGCATAAAAGTGGTGAGCACGACGGAAGAAATAACTGCTGATAACAAACGACATGGACATGACCAATGCAATAATCACCAGCCAGTCATCAGAGATCCAGTCGTTTTCAGCACCGACGTTGGCCACAATTAATCCAAACTCACTGAAGTTAGTGAGCGCCAGCGAACTCAGATAAGACGAACGCCCGGACATTCCCAGCCAGGTGAGTAAGCGGAAAAACAGCAGAAATTTCACCGGCAGCAAGAGCAGCAAGACCAGTGCCGTCAGCAACATTTCCACATCCGGCAGGGCAATAAAACCGATGCTGAGGAAAAAGCCGATCAGGAACAGATCTTTAAAGCCCATCAGTGCTTTATAAATTTCGGCGGCTTTTACGTGGGATGCCAACATCATACCGGCCACCAGCGCGCCGAGGTCACCTTTCAGGTTCAGCAGGGTAAATAACTCATAACCACCAAGGGCCATAAAGAAGCCGACCAGGGGTAATAATTCATCGTGCCCGGTGCGCGTAACCAGTGCATGCAGTACCGGGCGCACGGCCAGCAGCCCAATTAACCCCAAAGCCCAGACTGAAGGAATTTTGCCGGTGGATGCCACCAGAAAACCGACGGCGATAACGTCCTGCAAAACCAGAATACCAATGGCCGTTTTACCGTGGCGGGCTTTCAGTTCGGATGCTTCTTCAAGCATTTTCACCACACACACGGTGGAAGAAAAACTCAGGGCAAAGGCAACAACCGCCATAGACTGCAGGCTAAGATCAAAATACTGACCAATGGCCGGCAGTGCCAGAATAAACAGCAGACCAATACCGAGCACAACCCAGATACTGGTGTGCGCCAGCGTGGTGACCAGCACTTCTTTTTTCAGCAGCGCGCTGATATTCAGTTTCAGGCCGATGGTAAACAGCATCAATGTGATACCAAGATCGGCCAGGGTATTCAGGCTCCCGGTCGGTTCCACACCAATTGCATGCAGGCCAAAACCGGCCAGCAAAAAACCCACCAATGGCGGCATACCTAATTGTTTAACACCAAAGCCAAAGGCAAACGCCACCAGAACCCACAAATAATCCATGCTTTATGCATCCATCCTCAAATATTTCTGCTGTAAAGTGTACCGTATCCGGTCGCTAAAAAGCGTGCGAACAATGTGGACTTATGTCAGCGCCTCTTTTTTAGCATCAATACACAAACTGAAAGCGCACATACGCGTTGGTTTCACCCAGTTCATCATCCAGCCCGCGCGCCAGTCCCAGGGTTAACGGAATCACGGCGGAATAACCCAGCACAATGTCTGCGGTCAGGCTGATGCCAACGGCATCCAGTGCATCACTGCTGCTTTCGCGGTTCCAGGCACTGCCGCTGCTGAACCAGATACCGGCATAGTAATCACCCAGCCCCAGCGGCCACAGGCCCCAGTTGCGCTGCACACTGCCCAGCCACCACTGATAATCAAGCGCTGCACGATAATAACGCCGGCCATACTGAGCACCGCTGTCATAACCCGGCAGACTGAACTGATCGCGGCCAAACAGAATGGCTTCTTCACTGCTCAGTCCTCCAATAGAAAAGCCTTCGGTGTCATCGTCTGCGAGGCCTGCGATGGCAGTAAACTGCAGCGTATTACGGCCCGCTAAATCCAGCGTCTGTTGCCAGCGGCTCTGCCATTGTGCACCACTGAAATCGCTGTCGAGGATGTCGTTGGTTTCATACACGAGATCAAAATAAGTACCGCGGCCAATGCCGGGAACGTGCGGATAAAATTCGCGGTTATCAAAGGTCACAGCCAGACCGGCAAGACTTTCCCGATATTGATAGCTGCCGGTCAGTTCATCCGGCAGTCGTACCAGCTTCTCGTTGTCGTACACCGCACCGGCGTGCAGGGCCAGCTGATCTTCAAAACCGTGCAGCAGATATCGGCGCTGTAACACCAGCAGGTCTTCGCGGAACGCCGCATAATCATCATCAATGGCCAGTGCCGGATCGAGCCGCAGATCGCGAAAATGGTGGCTGCGCTGCCAGGACAGAATCCAGCGGTTATCGTACTGATACAGTAACTGCCCTTCGCCCCAGTTCTGCTCCGTATCCCATCCTGCGGCGATGGAATAAAAATGCCGGTTCAGGGCATCGGTGCCGCTGGTCATAATCCCGGCAACGGCTGAATGGTCTTCCGCAACAAACCACGGGAACCAGTATTGTGGCGTCAGGCTCGACCATGGCTGATAATCCTGAGCGGCAGTCAGAGGCGGCGCGGCAGTGTCGGCAGATGGGAAATGCGGATAATCGTAACGTCCCTGATAATCGGCCACAGCAAATTCGCGCACTACTTGGGGTTGCTGCCGTGGTCCTGCCGCTGTCTGCGGCGGCAGCCATTTAAGCTGAAAGCCCTCGCGGGTATATTCCTGATACGCCACCGCGCCGTTCACAAATTGTGGATCAAAAGCGCCGCTGACCACGCTCGTCAGCTGCTCTACCTGACCTTTATCAGCATCAAGAATGTGCAGGTTATATACGCCATCGTAATCAGCGCTGAACAGCACCCGGTTATCCGGCAAAAACACCGGGGCATTCTCACTGGCACGGGTCTGCGTTAATGGTTGCCAGCTCAGGTCAGCTTCCGTCATCGGTGCCGGTAAGCCGGCACGCTGCAGATTCCAGCCCTGCTGTGGCTCCTTTATCGAAGCTACCACGAAGCGGCCGTCGGCGCTGACATCAAAGCCGCCAAGAACCTGCTGCGCTACACCCTGCCACAACAACTGAGTACGACCGTTAAGATCCAGCCACCAGAGTTCACTGATGCCTTGCACTTTGCGGCCGGCGAGCAGGTATTTCTCACCCGAATTACTGTGCACCCAACGTACTTTACGCAGCCGCATCTGTTTACTCAGACGCTGCCAGCCGTGATCTTTATGCCACAGAAAAATATCATTCAGCACCCGCCCTGAAGCGTAGGGAATGCGGCGTGACACAGCGAGTGTGCCGTCGGCTGACATATCCATATCCGTGATATTTTTTTCACAGCTGAGAACTTCTTTTTCTGCGGCTGAATATGTTGAGCGCTGCAGACAGGAGCGATCCATACCGTTATTACTGACCCACAACAGGCTCTGATCATCGGCGGTCATCACCATCCGGTACGCAGGCTCCTGCTCTATTGTCTGGCCTGATACCTGTTCCGCTTTTAACTCTGCCAGCTGCGGCTGAAACTGCTTATTCGTCCAGGCTTTGTAGTCATCCCACAAGGCATTAAAACCGCGGCCAAACGAACGTCGCGCGGTGCTGTTCTGCGAGATATAGGGAATCAGCCTGCGGCTGTAATTCTGCAGATAGTCAGACATATCGTCCTCACCATAATCGCTGGCGAGGTAATCCATAAAATAGCCACCGTACAGATAGGCTTTATTTGACGGCCAGTCATCCAGCGTCAGTACCGCTTCATCAAGATCATCCAGACCCTCACCATCGGCTTCCATGCGCATCTGCATGGCGTAATAACTGCTGTCGAGGCGACCGTAGCCCAGACCTTTATCGGTTTCCTGATAAACCGCCAGACCTTCCTTAAACAGCGAGGGAGTAAAAATATGCGGAAAGAACAAATAGAAACGACCGAATATCCGGCTGCCCGTTGCCGTCACACCGGCGCGCATATCCATCTGCAGCGTATGCACATATTCATGGCGGATCAGACCGTGCAGCCAGTCATCCATATGCTCCAGTCCACTGACGTCTTCCGGCGGACTGGCAAATAAGCGGATCTGATTGTACGGCAGCGGCGTGGCCCAACCGTTCGACAGATCAAAATCATCGCTCAGTACCAGATGTGTCCGCTGTGCCGGTGCCTGAGCAAAAAATGGCACAAGTTCCTCGTGCACCTGCTCAGCAATGGCCAGCGCCCGCGCCGCCATGGCGTCGTAACCCGCCAGAAAATGAATTTCAAAATGGTCGCTGGTCTGTGTCAGCCACTGCTCGTCAGCCCGTTGCCAACCGACCGGGTCTGCTCTCAGCGCTGGGGAGAACACCGATGTCAGTGCCAGCAGCAGAGAGAATATCAATGTCTGCGCTGTCGTTAACTTCATCCTGGTCAGCAGCGTCTGCAGGGCGGAAAAGCACGCCATCGTTGTTCATCCTGTGAAATAAAGGGTTCAACATACTTAATCCGCCATATGACGACAAGATGACCGCCGTTCGCTTGCCGCCTGCCGGGCTGTGACATACAGTAGCGTAAGAGCAGGAAATGCTTCAGCAGGAGGGGAATATGCAATGGTCCGAGCACTATCAGCGTTATGCCCGTTATAATCGCTGGATCAACCGCAATTTACTGGATGCCAGCGAAACATTGCCACAAGCCACGATTACGCAGCCCTGCGGCCTGTTTTTCGGTTCGCTGAGCGGCAGCTGGAATCATTTGCTGGTCACAGATTTAATCTGGCTGCGGCGACTGAGTGGTATATTTCCGATTCTGGATGAACTCAGGCACCTGCCCCAGCCGCAATCCCTGGATCAGATTGTTTACCCAACCCTTGCCGCGCTGCGTCCGGTACGGGAACAGATTGATGACCTGTTGATCCGCTGGTGTGACCTGCTGCGTGCAGACGATGCCAACGATGTCATCGAATACACCAACAGTCGTGGCGAAGAGGTCAGCAAGCCTCTGAGCCTTATCCTGCAACACCTGTTTAATCATCAGACCCATCACAGGGGTCAGATAACCGCGGAGCTGAGCCGTCACAATGTCGATTATGGTATTACCGATCTGCTCTATACCCCTTTTGATTAAACCGGCGGGGAATAACAACCCGCGACACCACTGTTCAGCCGGCAACTGGAATAAAAAAAAGAATAAAAACAAGACTGAATTCCGCAAGGAGACGGTGTGCTGAATCCCAATATATGGCGCAGCCAACAGCAGACATTTGACTGGCAAGGACACAGAATCAGCTATCAGGATCAGGGCGATGGCCCGGTACTGCTGCTGCTGCATGGCTTACCCGGCAGTAACTGGGTCTGGCATCTGCTGTGGCCTATGCTGTGTGGCCAGTTCCGCCTGATCGCACCGGATTTTCTTGGCTGTGGCGACTCGGACAAACCGGTTCCCTACGATTACCGTCTGGCGGATCAGGCCGCTATGCTGGACGCGCTGCTGCGTCATCTGGGGGTAGAGACCTATCAGATCATTGGCCATGATTACGGTGCCGCTGTGGCGTGGCAATTAACCTGTCGTCAGGCACCTGCGCACACAGAAGCAGAAGAACCGGCAACAGAACCCGTGATTGGAAATACATTGCCCGAGCAGCCGGACGATGCGCAACAGCCGACAGATTCAACACCCTCCGATACGGCTGAGAACAAACAGACAGACGGCCCTCAAGCCCTGTCCATGTCCTGGCTGTCACCGCGCATATCCGGCGATCACAGCGGATTTATCTGGCGTGAGCGCTGGCTCAGCGGCCCTTCCGGCCAGGTGATTTTCCGCCGACTGGTAAGTGAAGGTCTGTACGGCCGTTATCTGGAAAGACTCACCGGCCCGTTTTCTCCCCTTACGCGCCAGCGCCTGCGTGACAGCTGGGAGCTGTTGTGCGCTCATCAGGGGCTAAATGCATTACCACTGCTGCTGAATTACCGTTACGAAATGCCACAGCGCCGGGAGTGGCCACGCATGACCATCCCGCTGCCACTGCAGATCGTGTATGGCCAGTACGATCCGGTATGCCGTCGCCTGCCGGTCATCCCGCAGGTGAACTATCAGTCACTGCCCTGCGGCCATTATCCGCAGGAAGAAGCCCCCGAAGCTCTGGTCGCAACCCTGCTGGCGTTCCACAGCAGCGAACAGAAATACCGTAATGGTGTTTTCTCCAACCTGAAAGCCGCTGACCAGCCCGGCTGAATAACAGCGCCGCTGTTTACACAGCCACCAGTTACACCGACGCTGTTTATACCGCCACGACTTATACCACCGCTGCTTGTACCGCCTGAAGTGCCCTGACTGAGCTTGGGAATATTCCCCGGCTGAGGTAAAGTCCCGCCTCCGCGTAAATCAGGTTGAACACAGCAATGACCATCGAACTCGACATTATCTACCAGGATGACTGCATGGTGGTCATTAACAAGCCCAGTGGTCTGCTGGTACACCGCAGTGAAATTGATCGCCATGAAACCCGCTTTGCCCTGCAGCTGCTGCGTAATCAGCTGGGTCAGCGTGTTTACCCTGTGCACCGTCTGGATAAACCAACCTCAGGGGTACTCGCTTTTGCCCTGTCGCAGGAAATGGCCAGTCAGATAACCGACCTCTGGCGTCAGCGTACTGTCGAGAAAAAATACCTCGCCATCGTGCGTGGCTGGATGCCGGAATTCACCCACCTCGATTACGCTATGTCGCCGCCGGTGGATAAATACGCCAAACATGAAAAGAAGAAACCGGCCCAGGAGGCCATAACGGATTTCCGCACTCTGGCCCAGGTTGAGATTCCGGTGGCCGTGGATAAATACCCACAGTCACGCTATTCATTACTGGAATGTACACCGCACACCGGGCGTAAACATCAGATCCGCCGTCACCTGAAACACCTCGCCCATCCGATCATTGGCGATGCGCGCTACGGCAAAGGCCGCCACAGCCGTTATTTCCGCGATCATCTTGATGCCCCACGTCTGCTGCTGCACGCCAGCCAGCTGACCGTGCAGCATCCAGTCAGCGGCGAAGAGCTGACCTTCACAGCCTCTCCTGACCGGATTATGCGCCAGCTGCTTGAGCGCTTCGGCTGGCTCGAAGCCCTGCCGGAAGGTGTGCGCAGTTCGCTGTCGCAGCAACCCCATGCCTCGATGGATTTGTTCCTCAACATCAATAATGACCCTGAAGAAAACGAGGATTAAACGGCAAAAAAGTCTTCCACAGGGCGCAGATCCCTGTATTTCTGTGGTCTGCCAGTGGTTATTCACAATTTCTGTGGATAAATCTTTGGAAAACTTCTGTAAATACGCCCGAAATCCAGTATTTATGCGGCCTGTCGTCAGATTGGCTGAAATTGCACCATCTTTCTAAGTCCTTATTTTTCAGGCACTTAAAGACTTGTGTGAGGTTTCCTACAGGTCTTCGACTTTTGAATTTACGTTCAGAGCATGACCAGAAAAATTGTGCATAACAACTCAGAGGCAAATCCGTCAAGGGATTATTTTTAAAAAATGTCCGCTTTTATAGGGGTAGATCAAAGCATGTACAGCGCCTCTGACTCTGTCCACAGAATCTGTGGATAAATCTGTTAAAAAGTTATTTATATCTGCTCTGAATTACCATGTTTACTGTGCTTACGTTAAATTGGTTATTTTTTAACCAGTAAAAAATCCCTTATTTTTCAATAATTTATATCTTGCAAGCACTATCTTGTAATATTTCACGCCAGAATTGACGCAAATATGACGGGAATTTTGCAATGTGCATAACGCGCCTCAAACTGAACCATTACGACCCAAAACAGGGCTTTTTTGCGAATAAAGAAAAAGCCCGGGCAAAACAGGCGTCAGACTGTTAGCAAGCACTTACCGGCATTGATGTGGATAAGTGACTCTACGAAACAAGTAGTAATTAAAATTCAACAGGCGAAAGGCTTCGACAGCCAGGAGCAGAAACAAAAAAGCCCGCAGCGAAAACGCCGCGGGCTTAATCATCTTAAAACGGATCAGACGTCGGGAATCAGAGGATACCCATGCGGCGTGCCAGCTCATCGGCAGGCAGGTAACCCGGGAACAGACGACCATCTTCCAGCACGATCGCTGGCGTACCGTTTACCCCCATGCTTTTACCCATGTTGTACTCTTCGGCGATCGGTGCACCGCAGTCATTGCTGGCCGCAATCATATCGCCCATCTGCGACGACAGAGCATTGTACTGATCCTGCAACATCACAGCGCCGCCCTGACGCAGGCGCTGACCCAGCACATTCAGCTCGCGCTGAGTGGTTTTCATGGTGTTCATTGCCGCCTTGCGGTCATCCTGACACCAGACGTAATTGATCTTACGGTAGGAGTCAGTGAGCTGGCCTGTCTGCGGATTTTTGATTCCGGCACGCGGGAACGCCAGATAGCGCACGGTAATGCCCAGTTCGTTGAGGCGCGGGACTTCCTGATGCAGTTTCTGACAATAGCCGCAGTCGATATCCGTGAAGACATTGATCAGACCTTTCTGCTCGCCCTTAGCTTCAAACACAACGGTCTGGTTGTTACCCAACGCCGCCATTTCTGCCGCACGGGTCGGGTTGTGGCGGTTTTGCGTCACGTTCTCCGCTCCGGCTGCACCGAACTCGTACAGTTCATCACGGTACAGAAAGTGACTCAGATCCGGCGTCATGTGCATCACAGTGCCGTCAGTGAGGATAACTTCAAGAATTTGACCACCGGCCAGCGGCGCAACTTCGCTCACTTCCAGGCGTGGACCAAATGCAGACACCAGTTTGGTCTGTGCCTGCGCTTTCAGTGACTGAGTTCCACTGACAGAAGCGGACTTGATTGCCGCCTCATCTGCGTGAACCATGCTCAGTGGCAGGCTCATCATCAGACCAACAGTGGCAGCAAGCAGAGATTTTTTCATTGGGATTTCCTTTATGGATTACCTTAATACGGGTATCTGCGCGTGTATTCTTCGCGCCACAGGGCCAATGTTTCAGTAGCAGCAGATACAGAATTCTGTTCGCCGCATACCCTTTCAAATGCAGACCATGCTGTCAAGAAAAGCGGCGGCAACAGGCGACCAAAGGTAGGATATTAGCGCCTGAATGTGACCCTCAGATAACGACGGGGTCAATAATCTGCATACTGGCCTGAACGTGAGCCATAAAAACGGGCATAAAAAAACGGGCATAAAGCCCGTTTTTCATTACGCGTATAAAGAGAAGGATTAAACCTTTTCTTTGATACGTGCAGACTTACCGCTACGCTCACGCAGGTAGTAGAGTTTAGCCTGACGAACGTCACCACGACGTTTCACTTCAATGCTGTCTACGGTTGGGCTGTGAGTCTGGAAAGTACGCTCAACGCCAACGCCGTGAGAGATTTTACGCACGGTGAAAGCAGAGTTCAGACCACGGTTACGTTTACCGATAACCACGCCTTCGAACGCCTGCAGACGCTCACGGGTACCTTCTTTTACTTTTACCTGTACAACGATGGTGTCGCCTGGGGCAAACGCTGGTACAGATTCTTTCAGCTGTGCGTTTTCGATCTGCTGAATGATTGTGTTTTTGTTGCTCATTCTATGCTCCTTAACAGTCTGCGGAGTCTTCATTCTCACGCAGGTATTCTGTCAATAACCTTTGTTGCTCGTTAGTCAGTTCCAGTGCATCCAGAAGGTCCGGTCTGCGCTGCCAGGTTCTGCCCAGTGACTGCTTAAGCCGCCACTGACGGATCTTTTCATGGTTGCCGCTCAACAGCACCTCAGGTACTGCCTGCCCTTCGTAAACTTCCGGGCGTGTGTAGTGTGGACAATCCAGCAGGCCATCCATAAAGGAGTCCTGTTGTGCCGACTGTTCGTGGCCCAATACACCGGGCACCAGCCGGATCACAGCATCCATCAGAGTCATGGCAGCCAGTTCACCACCACTCAGTACAAAATCACCAAGAGACCACTCTTCGTCGATTTCGCGCTGAATCAGACGCTCATCAATGCCTTCGTATCGTCCTGCCACCAGAATCAGTTTGTCGCACTGAGCAAGCTCAAGTACGCCCTGCTGATCCAGTTTACGGCCCTGCGGTGACAGATAAATCACCTTAGCGCCTTCTCCGGCCGCGGCTTTCGCTGCGTGAATGGCATCCTGCAATGGCTGAATTTTCATCAGCATGCCGGGGCCACCGCCGTAGGGACGATCGTCCACTGTCTGGTAGTTATCATGGGTGAAGTCCCGGGGATTCCAGCACTCAACCGTAATCTTCTCCTGTTTCACCGCACGTCCGCTGACACCAAATTCAGTCAGCGACCGGAACATCTCCGGAAACAGGGAAATAACACCAAACCACATAATTACAGCAACACCGGATTAAAAATCCGGATCCCAGTCCACCTGAATTTCACTGCCATCCAGGTCAACCTCAAGAACAATCGAATCGGCATAAGGAATCAGTCGCTGACGTTTGTCGACGCTGCCTTCGCAGCTGTTGACCGTCATCACCTGGTTACCACCACCGGATTCGAACAGTTCTTTTACCTGGCCCAGCAATACACCTTCGGTTGTAACAACCTTCAGGCCTTCGAGCTGGAACCAATAATATTCATCTTCTTCGGGCTCTGGTAACTCGCTGGTCAACACACCGATTTCAACCTGGCGTAAAGCCAGCGCTGCGTCACGATCTGTTATGCCTTCAAGAGCTACCGCAATCCCTTTCGTCTGGAGCTTGCTGTCTGTCAGTCTGTATGTCCGCCACTGTCCGTCAATTTTTAACAGCCAGTTTCTGTACTCCAGAATATTGGTCATCGGATCGGTATAGGAATGCACCTTCACCCAGCCTTTGATACCAAACGCGGTGGTGATTTTACCCAGAACGGATACGTCCTGATCTGCCACCTGCTCTGCCAACATCAAATCTCCGTTAACTGCCAATTAAGCCTGAGCTTTTTTGACGTCTTTCAGGATTTTGGCTACACGGTCAGTAGGCTGTGCACCTTTACCCAGCCAATACTCAACGCGTTCCATATCAACACGCAGAGGCTCTTCCTGGCCACGAGCAACAGGGTTGAAGAACCCGACACGCTCGATAAAGCGACCGTCGCGAGGAGCGCGCGCATCAGCTACGTTAATGTGATAAAAAGGACGTTTTTTAGAGCCACCACGGGCTAAACGGATTACTACCATAAATTCAGATCACTCCGATCGTTTTATCAGGTGACAGGTTTTGGGATCGCCTGCCGTTAATCATCCTGTGTACCCCAAACCCGCTGTAAAGCGGCTTCCAGATACACTGGGCCTATTAAAAGGGCGCGTAGTGTATAAAATCTGCCCTGCAGAAACAACCGCTTTTTTACCCTGACAATCCGGCCGCATGGCGCGCCATCGCTGGGCTTATGCATATCACCAACTAAAGCCGCCGCAATGGCAGCTGCTGCCTCACAAATCCACTGTCCAGTGCTGATAATCCGTGGCATGCACCCGACGATTGCGGGTGCGCAGCAGGTTGCGGTCGACCTTACTGTTGTGCCGGCGATCCACGGGCATCACAGTAATACGGTAGATATCCAGCGCCTCTATTCCCAGCACCTTTAATATAGGCGTCAGACGACCGAGCATTTCATCGAGCGGCTCATCACATACCAGATACAGGCGCATGTTATCAGCGCCCTCCTGAATCAGCGCACTGCGCGTAACGCCAGACAGCTTGTCGATCTGTTTTTCAAAGATGTAGGGATGAATGACCTGGCGGTTGGCATACACCAGATCCTTAATGCGCCCGGTAAGCCACAACTGCCCCTGATCATCGAGATAGCCGGTGTCTCCGGTACGGTGCCAGACACTGGCCAACGCCGGCGCGGCAGAACGCGGAATCTTGTGCTCCATGGCCGCCACGGGGTTATTTACATAGCGCGCCAGCACGTGGGCACCGGCCACCAGAATTTCACCAATGTCACCGGCATGACACAGGTTACGCTCTACATCCGCCTCACTGAGGTTGCGCTCCTCCAGTGCATGACACACCACCAGCTCGCTCCCCGCCACCGGTCTGCCGACCAGATATCCCGGCTCTGCAGCACTGCGCAGATAGTCGCTGATGGCCATAGCGGTCACGGGTTCAGCTTCGGTGGCGCCATAAACGATGCGACCGTCGGCCAAAGGAAAGCGTATGTTCAGCCGCCCGGCCAGCGCACTACTGACCACCGCCCGGCTGAGCATGATGCCGTCGATTTCCGGAATCCGGATATTATTGGCTTCCATACCATCGCACAGTGCCGCAAAAAACGCTGGCGCTCCCCAGATATGGGTGACCTGATTGGCCGCCAGCTGCTGCAGTACTTTCATCGCCTGTTTGCGGCTGAATTGCCCCGGGCAGGCGAAATCGATATCCGGCAGCACGGTGGTCAGTCCGGCACTGAGGTTATGCAACACCAGTAAAGGGAAGCAGCTGCACACCACCTCTCCTGCCGGCAGCGGCCAGAACCGCTCCATCGCCAGATGCAGCTGCTGCAGACTGCCATGGGTGCGGTCTGCGCCCATCGGAATGCCGCGGTTTTCCGAGGTGAACGAAATGATGCCGTGAGCCTCCGCAGGGCAGGCTTCAGCCACCAGTTTTCTGCTTCCTTCATCCCGGGCCAGCCGCGCCATTTTTACCGGTAACGACACCACACCGGGAAACGGACCATCAATACTGAGACGCTGGCACTGCTTCAGTTCGGGCACCAGCCAGTGCCAGCGCAACGCCCGGCGCAGACCAATAATGGCGACCGCCGACGAACCTTCCAGTACATAGCGGATATGATGTCTGGGCATGGCAACGTCGATATACACAGGCACCAGTCCCATGCCTAACAGGCTGATGGTGATGGCATAGGTATGCAGCCCCGGCTGTAATGCCATCACTACCCGGTCGCCCCGGCTGAAGCCCTGTTTCTGCCAGTATTGCTGCCAGAAAGCGGCTTCAGCTGCCAGCTGACGATAGCTGAGCCGGACTTCGTGGTGACCTTCCATGGCAGACAGCGCCGTGCGTTCCGGTGAATCTTCACACCAACCCAGGAAACGGCTGATGAAATTACCGTCCGGACTGCTGCCATCCAATCCATTACCGGGCATCGCGGAACCCTGATTAGCCTGCGTCATAATCTGTCATGCCTCTGTAAGGAGAGAAAACAGAAGCAGTTCAGCCACGGAATACGCGGCAGATGCCGGTGCTTCTGACACCTGTTTTCTCATCCTTTATTCTGACTTCGGTTTCAACTGCTTTAACTATAGAAGGGAGAAATACCAGTTGTCAGCCAGCTCAGAACGAATGGCCTGATTTCCAGTATCTGCGCTCCAGCACCTGAAGCCGGCGATTTCGTGTGCGCAGCACAACCCGGTCAATTTTACTGTGGTGGCGTGCATCCATTGGCATCAGCAGGATACGGTAAAGCTGAACCCGGTGCAGGCCTGTCTGCTCCAGAACAAGCACTATCTGCGGCAGCAGGCGCAGCAGCTGTTCATCACTCTGCAGATACAGACGCGGCGTCTTACCGCCGCTTTGCACCAGCGCACTGCGCACAATGCCAGCGATCTGATCCAGCTGCTTTTCCATCACTAACGGTTGAATGATCCGCTCATCCAGATAAATCTGATCACGCACGCGCCCGGTCAGCCACAGGCGTCCATGCTGATCCAGATAGCCGGTATCCCCGGTGCGGTGCCACACCGGTGCTTTGCGGCAATCACGGGGGATGGTGTTTTCACGGTCGGCCACGGGGTCAGCGGCATAGCCGCGCAGTATATGCGCACCGGACACCAGGATTTCGCCGGTTTCAGCCTGCTGACATTCGCTGTAAATCATATCGGTTGCGCTGGCATCCGCCGGTGGCAGAAAGCGGCAGATCATCAGTTCAGTGCCGGCCAGAGGCGCGCCGGCAAGATAGCCTGCACCATCATACTCACGCAGATAACCATCCACCGGCACCGCGCAGACCGGCTCAGCCTCAGCGGAACCATAAGCCACCACGATTCTGGCAACCGGAAAACAGTCGCGTAACGCCAGTGCCAGCGGGCGACTGACGGTTGCGCCGGTGACCACCAGACTGCGAACCGCGGCAATGCGCTTCTGCTGCTGTTGCAGGTAGGCGCACAACACAGTGAAAAAAGCCGGTACCGCTGACAGACGGCTGACCTGGTGCTGCTCCAGCTGCTGCGTCAGCCGTCCGGCGTCAGCATGGGTCAGAACCCCTGCATGGCCGGATTCCGGCGCAGGCATCACCGACGTCATGCCGCAGCAAAGATTATGCAGAACGGTCAGGGGAAAACCGGGGCGATCGACCTCACCATCACGGTGAGGCCAGGCAGAGCGCATGGCCAGATACTGCTGATGCAGAATGCTGTGGTTGCGACTGACCGCTTTCGGCAGACCATTCACGCCGGAAGAAAAAGAAATCAGACAAGGTGCTTCATCACCGACTGCCGCCACATCAAACACCGCTGGACTGTGCCGGCGTGCCGCCAATGCTGCGGCCAACGGCATTCTGACGGTACCGGCAACATTCCCCTGCAGGCAGAAACGACGGCAGTTACGGAATTCCGGCAACAGCCAGTGCCAGCGCAACGCCTGCGCTCCGCCGACGACGGCCGCCGGACGCAAACGACTGAGCGTGTGGCGCACGGTGCTCAGATTCATCCACGGCTCAGCCATAATGGCCACCAGCCCACAGCCCAACAGGCTGAGCAGAATCGCATACAGGTGAGCATCCGCCGGCAAAGCGAGAAACACCCGGTCCCCCGGGGTCAGCCCCTGACGCCGCCAGAAGACTTGCCAGAAGCCTGCTTCGGCAGCTAATTCTTCATAAGTCAGTGTACAACCGCTATGGCTGTATTTGTGCTGAGCAGGAAGTATCAGGGCGGCCCGCCCGGGGTGGCTGCGCCTGCCGGCATCAAACAGTCCGGCGACATTGGTTACGGCTGCATTGGCTACCGCTGAATTGGTTACCGGGGCATCTCTGCCCCATGCCTCTTCGCTCCTGCTCTGCATAAATAGTGCATCCTGCGCTGGGGTATATCGGTTATGGGCCCTGATCCGGGTCAGTCTTATTCATAAATAATCAGCTGCGGCTTGCAGACCACTTACAAACGGCGGTCAGAACCATATCAGTGACATTGGTGTGAGCGGCTTATGGCAACAACGACCTTTTCAGCCCGGGTAAAATGTGCTTCAAACGGCACTCACTGTCCTGCTTTCGACGTATCAGCCGACGTTCCTGAGAGTTGCGGGATACACGTATACACAGCCCACAAACAAACCGTTACATTTGCCGCGATAATACCCGTCCGTATGCACGTTCACCATGCAAATGGCGAATAATAACCAGAACTTTCGTTCCATATTGCTATGCACGGGATATTTCTGACAAAGAGCTGTTTTTCAGAACAGACAGTTTCATAAGACGATAGTCGTACGGTTGGCCCGCTTTTACCTAAAGTATTCCGGCTATCATGTGCGACCAGCTGAGCAGGCACCCCCTCCCGCCCAATAACGGGCCTGCCCAAACTGATTAAATCAAGTCTGCTGAAAATCCTTTTTCTCAGAACCCGTCGCTGCGAAAGCACGACACGAACAACAGGCAGCAGGTCTGATAAATGACAGGTAACGAATTGAATGGGGCAGGCATACAATGGCGGCCACCTGAGGATACCCTCCGTGTCGACCGGAACACGTGCATCAGCACCTGTGCCGGATTAAGCGGCAACGAAAGGCAACCCTGACCTTTATCAGCCCCAAAACCTCTGTGCTTAATCAGTCAGAGCAGGTATCAACGGCCGGATAACAGGCTGACCTGCAAAAACTTCATTCTGGAGATAATTATGAGCGGTATATCCCGTATTCAGTGCCCGGTACTGCGCGACCGAGTTATGACAGCCGAAGAAGCAGCCGAGCTGATTCCAAACGGTGCGACTGTTGGTATGAGTGGTTTCACCGGTGCCGGCTATCCTAAAGCGATTCCTGGCGCTCTGGCTAAACGTATTGGCAAGATCAATGAGACTGGCGGTCGTTTCCGTATCAACGTCTGGACCGGTGCCTCGACTGCTCCGGAACTGGACGGTGCACTGGCCGAAGTAGACGGTATTGAAATGCGTCTGCCATTCCAGACCGACCCTATCTGCCGTAACCGCATCAACGATGGCCGCATGGACTACGTTGACTATCACCTGTCTGAAGTATCTCAGTACGCATGGTCCGGCTTCCTGGGCAAAATGAATCTGGCTGTGATTGAAGTTGCCGGCATCCGTGAAGACGGCAGCCTGATTCCTTCATCTTCTATTGGTAACAACAAAACCTGGATCGAGCAGGCCGACAAAATCCTGCTGGAAGTAAACTCCGCGCAGAACATCCGCATGGAAGGTATGCACGATGTGTATTACGGCACAGCGTTACCGCCAAACCGTAAACCTATCATGCTGACTAACCCGTCTGACCGTATCGGTGAACAGTACCTGCACTGCCCGATTGATAAAGTAATCGGCGTGGTTGAAACCAATGCACCTGACCGTAACTCGCCATTCAAAGCGCCTGATGATGTGTCCAAGAAAATCGCTGGCCACATTATGGATTTCTTTGACCGTGAAATCGAAGCCGGCCGTCTGCCAAAAGAACTGCTGCCGATTCAGTCAGGTGTAGGTAACATCCCCAACGCCGTACTGGAAGGTCTGGACGAAGGTCCATATAAAAACCTGACGTCTTACACCGAAGTAATTCAGGATGGCATGCTGAAAATGCTGAAATCCGGCACCCTGAGCATTGCTTCTGCAACAGCTTTCTCACTGAGCCCGGACGGTATTAAAGAGTTCGATGAAAACATCGAACTGTACCGCGACAAAATCATTCTGCGTCAGCAGGATCTGAGTAACCATCCGGAAGTTATCCGTCGTCTGGGAATTATTGCCATGAACGGTCTGCTGGAAGCAGACATTTACGGCAACGTAAACTCCACCCACCTGATGGGTACCCGTATGATGAATGGTATCGGTGGTTCCGGTGACTTTGCGCGTAACGGTTATCTGTCTATTTTCGTGACGCCATCACTGGCAAAAGACGGCGCAATTTCTGCCATCGTGCCAATGGTTTCTCACGTCGATCACACTGAGCACGATGTAAAAATCATCGTAACTGAACAGGGCCTGGCTGACCTGCGTGGTCTGTCTCCGCGTAAACGTGCGAAAGTGATTATCGAGAACTGTGCTCACCCGGATTACCGTGACGAGCTGATGAGTTATTTTGAACGCGCGTGCAACAGTGGTCGTGGTATGCATACCCCACATCTGCTGGATGAAGCATTAAGCT
Source organism: Thalassolituus sp. UBA6592 (assembly GCF_002433655.1). Taxonomy (NCBI): domain Bacteria; kingdom Pseudomonadati; phylum Pseudomonadota; class Gammaproteobacteria; order Oceanospirillales; family Oceanospirillaceae; genus Thalassolituus; species Thalassolituus sp. UBA6592. The sequence continues at coordinate 17,931 of NZ_DJIO01000023.1, forward strand.
GGCACCAGCGTTTCGAAGAAACCGGCACCATGAAAAAATCCTGATAAAGGATTAAAAATATCACCGGCCTACGTATTAATACCGAATATTAAATCGCGTTATTGATATAGCCGGTGATATTTATTTGATTTAACTCAATGGTAAGACCTATTTAAATTCATATTCCCTTATGAATTAAACCTTTTCGTCGCATTGCCCCCTTTTGCTCACCAGGACTTATGGAGCTTCAGGGGGCTTTTTTCTTTTTTTGTTAATAATTCTGCGTTAATTTAATCGCTTATCCCTGTTTCAGGATCAGTTACGCATAAAATGTCCATATCTGGCGCTGCAATTCTACTAACGGATCAGCTTATACTGATCTGATCACTTGTTGCTTAGCCAATACAGGAATACTCTTATGCAACAATCCGTTAAAGGATCTGAGAGCGAAATAACTCTCAACAACCGTCTTATTTAAGCAACCAACCGATGAAGAGAACCGGCCGCCGGATCAGCACCTGGTTTTTGCCTGTGTGCGCGAACGCGGTCAGATCGCAGAGGATCTCCGCATGTCGCACATCGAAACGTTTTATGAAGTAATGCGTCGTCAGGGTATTACCCGCCGCAGCTTCATGAAATATTGCAGCCTGACAGCTGCCGCTCTGGGCTTGAGCCCTGCCTACGTTCCCCAAATTGCCAACGCCATGGAAAATAAACCCAGAACGCCTGTTCTCTGGTTGCATGGCCTTGAGTGCACCTGTTGTTCGGAATCCTTTATCCGTTCTGCGCATCCGCTGGTTAAAGACGTTGTCCTTTCCATGTTGTCACTGGATTATGATGACACACTGATGGCCGCCGCCGGACATCAGGCCGAAGCCGCGCTGGAAGACACCATCCAGAAATACAAAGGCGAATACATTCTCGCCGTGGAAGGTAACCCACCACTGAACGAAGACGGTATGTTCTGCATTATTGGCGGCAAGCCATTTGTTGATCAGTTAAAACATGCAGCAAAACACGCCAAAGCCATTATTGCCTGGGGCTCCTGCGCCAGCTGGGGTTGTGTACAGGCAGCGCGTCCGAACCCAACCCAGGCCACACCCATTCATAAAGTAATTACCGACAAACCGATTATTAAAGTACCGGGTTGTCCGCCGATTGCAGAAGTTATGACCGGCGTAATTACCTATATG
>NZ_DJIO01000023.1:19398-19618 GCF_002433655.1 Thalassolituus sp. UBA6592
CGGCGTAATTACCTATATGCTGACCTTCGGTAAATTACCGGAACTGGACCGTCAGGGCCGTCCGAAAATGTTTTATGGCCAGCGTATTCACGACAAATGCTACCGTCGTCCACATTTCGATGCCGGCCAGTTCGTCGAAGAATGGGATGACGAATTTGCCCGTAAAGGTTACTGCCTTTACAAAGTCGGCTGTAAAGGCCCGACCACCTACAACGCCTGT
>NZ_DJIO01000023.1:19926-21237 GCF_002433655.1 Thalassolituus sp. UBA6592
CCCGACCACCTACAACGCCTGTTCTACAGTGCGCTGGAACGAAGGTACTTCATTCCCTATTCAGGCAGGTCATGGTTGTATCGGCTGTTCTGAAGACGGTTTCTGGGACAAAGGTTCTTTCTATAACCGCCTGACCGATATTCACCAGTTTGGTATTGAGAAAAATGCCGACGAAATCGGTACCGCAGTTGCCGGCGGTGTCGGTGCAGCCATTGCTGCCCATGCCGCCGTCAGTGCCATTAAACGACTGTCCAGTAAAAACGATTCTGAGGATACCTCTGCATGAACATCCCACTGAACGCCAGCCAGCTCGACAATAATGGCCGCCGCGTGGTGGTCGATCCGGTAACCCGGATTGAAGGTCACATGCGCTGCGAAGTAAACGTCGACAGCGACAATATTATCCGTAACGCCGTTTCCACAGGCACTATGTGGCGTGGTCTGGAAGTGATTCTGAAAGGCCGTGATCCACGTGATGCCTGGGCGTTCGTTGAACGTATCTGTGGTGTCTGTACCGGTACTCATGCACTGACGTCCTGTCGCGCAGTGGAAGACGCACTGGATATTCAGATTCCGTACAATGCTCACCTGATCCGCCATCTGATGGATAAAACCCTGATGGCCCACGATCACATTGTGCACTTTTATCATCTGCACGCGCTCGACTGGGTTAATCCGGTTAATGCGTTAAAAGCCGATCCGCGTAAAACCTCTGAGTTGCAGAAAATTGTCTCACCGGCGCATCCGAAATCCAGCCCGGGCTATTTCCGCGATATTCAGAACCGCCTGAAAAAATTCGTTGCCAGTGGTCAGCTTGGTCTGTTTAAAAACGGTTACTGGGATAACCCGGCGTATAAATTATCGCCGGAAGCCGATCTGATGGCGGTAACGCATTATCTGGAAGCACTCGACCTGCAGAAAGAAATTGTAAAAATTCACACCATTTTTGGTGGTAAAAACCCGCACCCGAATTATCTGGTGGGCGGTGTTGCCTGTGCCATTAACCTGGATGACGTTGGTGCATCCGGTGCTCCTGTGAATATGGTCAGCCTGAACTTTGTGCTGCAGCGCATTAAAGAAACTCAGGAATTCACCAAAAACGTTTACCTGCCAGACGTTATGGCGATTGGCGGTCTGTATAAAGACTGGCTGTACGGTGGTGGTCTGGCCAGCGAAAACGTACTGGCTTACGGAACTTACGCACAAACCCCTTACGACAGCTCCACTGACATGCTGCCTGGCGGCGCGATTGTGAATGGCAACTGGAACGAAGTTCTGCCAGTGGACGTGCGTAATCCGGATGAAATTCAG
>NZ_DJIO01000023.1:21548-49961 GCF_002433655.1 Thalassolituus sp. UBA6592
TAATCCGGATGAAATTCAGGAGTTTGTTGATCACTCCTGGTACCGCTACGCCAACGGCGCCAAAGGTCTGCACCCATGGTACGGCGAAACTGAACCGGACTTTACTCTGGGGCCAAACACCAAAGGCACCAAGACCGATATTAAAGAGCTGGATGAAGCGCACAAATACAGCTGGATTAAAGCACCGCGCTGGAATGGCCACGCTATGGAAGTGGGTCCGCTGGCGCGTTACATCATTGCTTACGCATCCGGTCAGGAAGCGGTTAAAGAGCAGGTGGATAAATCTCTGGCGACCTTTAACCAGAACACAGGTCTGGATCTGGGTCTGAAACAGTTCCTGCCATCGACTATTGGCCGTACTCTGGCCCGTGCGCTGGAATGCGATCTGGTAGTGGACTCCATGATTGATGACTGGCATGCGCTGGTTAACAACATTAAAGCCGGTGATTCTTCCACGGCTAACGTGGAAAAATGGGATCCGAAAAACTGGCCGAAAGAAGCCAAAGGTGTGGGCACCAACGAAGCACCGCGCGGCGCGCTGGGTCACTGGATCAAGATCAAAGACGGCAAGATTGAAAACTATCAGGCCATCGTACCGACCACCTGGAACGGCTCTCCCCGTGACAGCGACGGTAACATCGGTGCATACGAAGCCTCTCTGCTCAACACGCCCATGGAGCGTCCGGAAGAACCGGTGGAAATTCTGCGCACCCTGCACAGTTTCGACCCATGTCTGGCCTGCTCTACCCACGTGATGTCAGAAGACGGACAGGAAATGAGCAAGGTTAAAATCCGTTAACAGGAGGCGGCTATGTCTGAACAAAGTGTAAAAGCCGAACAGGCAACTGAACAGGCTGCAACGCTTCCGGCAGCAGGCAGCGGCGAGCAACAGCTGGTCCGCCGCCAGACCGCCGTCTATGTTTATGAAGCACCACTGCGCCTGTGGCACTGGGTCACCGTGGCCTGCATTACCGTGCTGTGTGTTACCGGTTACTTTATCGGTTCACCACTGCCAACCATGCCGGGCGAAGCCAGTGACAGCTACCTGATGGGCTATATCCGTTTTGCGCACTTTGCCGCCGGTTACGTCGTTACCATCGCTTTTATTGGCCGCATTTACTGGGCCTTTGTCGGTAACAGTCACGCCCGTGAGCTGTTTATTTTACCGATCACGAAAAAGGCCTGGTACAAAGAACTGTGGCACGAAATGCGCTGGTATATGTTTCTGGAAAAAACCCCGAAAAAATACATTGGTCACAACCCCATGGGGCAAAGTGCCATGTTCGTATTTTTCGTGCTCGGCCTGACCTTTATGATTTTTACCGGCTTCGCGCTGTATGGTGAAGGTCTGGGTTACGACAGCTGGGCCAGCCAGATGTTTGGCTGGGTTATTCCGTTAATGGGTCAGAGTCAGGATGTGCACACATGGCACCACCTGGGTATGTGGTACATCATTCTGTTTATCATGTCCCACATTTACGTGGCCGTGCGTGAAGACATTATGTCCCGTCAATCGCTGATCTCCACCATGGTGGGTGGCTGGCGTATGTTTAAAGACGACCGTCCGGACTGAGTATGACAAAGCGTTTTTTATTACTTGGTATCGGCAATGTGCTGTGGGCAGACGAAGGCTTCGGTGTTCGCTGTCTGGAGCACATCAGTCAGCATTATGCATTTCCCACCAATGTCAGCCTGCTGGACGGCGGCACTCAGGGTATCTACCTGCTGCAGCACGTGCAGGACACTGACGTTCTGGTGGTGTTTGATGCCATTGATTACGGCCTTGAACCCGGCACCCTGAAGCTGGTGCGCGATGACGAAGTGCCGAAATACATGGGCGCGAAAAAAATGAGTCTGCATCAGACCGGCTTTCAGGAAGTGCTGGCCATGAGCGAATTTACCGGACACTACCCGCAAGAAATTCTGCTGATTGGCGCACAACCGGAAATGCTGGAAGATTTTGGTGGCAGCCTGACCGACGTGGTACGCCAGCAGATTGAACCGGCGGTTCAGATCGCCCTTAATTTTCTCGCTGAACGTGGCATCACGCCGCTGGCAGAGGGAACCACTGATGCGTCAGTGGCGTCTATTTCACCGGAACTGGCCATGCATGAATATGAAAGCGGCCGCCCTTCCGAAGAGGCTGCTTTCCGCTTTGGTGATGCGCGCTTTATTCCGGCTGCGGAGAAAAACGTCTGATGTGTGTTGGTATCCCAATGCAGGTCATCAAAGCTGAGAACGACAAAGGCATCGCCTGGTGTCGTTCCTGGCTGACGCCGCAGACTGAACACGATACAACTCAACAACCCGAAATGGTCGATACCCGTCTGGTTGGCGAGGCTGATGAAGGCAGCTGGTTACTGGTATTTCTTGGCGCTGCCCGGGAAATCATCAGCGCCGAGCGTGCCCGTCAGACCGGCCAGGCATTACAGGCCTTACAACAGATCGGCAGCGGTAATACCTCAGGCCTTGATGCCCTGTTTGCCGATCTCGACCGGGAACCCCAACTGCCGCCCCACCTGCGCGCGGCAGCCACTGGAGAATAATCCGTTATGTCCCATCCATTAATCGGGCGTTTGCTGAACGATTTTGGTTATCCATTGCTGGATCAGACAAACCTGACTGAATTCCTTGCAGAGAATGAATTCAGCGTGCTGTTTTTTACCGATGATCCGGCGCGTAACAAAGAGACACCGGATGTCGCTGTGGTACTGCCCGAATTAGTTGCCCTGTTTCCACAACTGAAGGCCGCAGTCATTGACCGCAGCTGCGAAAAACAATTGCAGGGCACCTTTGGCTTTGCAGTATGGCCGGCACTGGTGTTTATGAAAGGTCAGGATTATCTGGGCAATATTATCCGCATTCAGAACTGGGATGATTACTGCAACATGATTCCGGAAATTCTGCAGCGTAAACCACAGACCCTGAACCTGAATTCACTGCAAGGGGAGGCCAGCTGATGAGCGGCGATATTCCACTGTTTGATCTGGCCAAAGGTGCGGTTCCGTCTCAGGCGGGCGTCGCCCAGGTCGGCCCCGGCTCCCAGGGCGAAGATGGTCTGCGTTATATGCGCATGCCGACGGAAATGGATACCTTTGAAATTCCCGAGTTGCCGGAAGCACAGGAACTGGCCATGTACCCCGAGGTCGGCCAGATTCTGCTCGATCTGCAGAGCTCACTGGAAAAAGGCGCAGCCAATTTAAGCGGTGCCATGAGCTGTGCGCGTATTAATCTCGATCATTTAAGCAACGATGCCTGCGCCCTGCTGTATCAGACACTGGGGGAAGGTGAAGTTGCGGCCCGCATCGAACACCCTGGCCTCAACATCCGGGTTCAGGAAAGTGTGCTGGCCGGTGTGTGGTGGCTGCAGCAACTCGATGCTGATAAAAAAGTCGCGCACCAGTGGCTGGAAGTCGGGGCAGTACCGGATTGTCTTTTAACCGACAGCTTCCCGTTCAGCAGTGATTACGTTATGCCGGAAGTTCCGGCTGGTCTGCTGAACGCGGCCCCGGTATTACTGGAACTGCTGGAAAAAGCCAAAGAGCATCAGCAGCGTCCGTTTACCGAACCTCACGTCATCAATTTCTCTCTGCTGCCGTTCAGCGAAGAAGACCATGCATATCTGGGCAATACCCTGAGCCATGGCGGTGCGGTGATTCTGTCACGGGGTTACGGTAACTGCCGTATCACCAGTTGTGCAGTTCCGGGGATCTGGCGGGTACAATACTTTAACAGCACCGATCAGCTGATCCTTGATACCATCGAGATCATCAGCATTCCACACGCCGCCTGTGCCGCGCGTGAAGATCTGGAAGACTCAGCCGAACGGTTACACGAAATTTACCAAGCCATGATGGCCGACTGAACAGGGTAAACATCATGACGAATCCCGATAAAATGTTTGAAGGCAGCTATATGGGCGACAACAGTCAGCTCAGTGACGACGCTGTTCTTGAATGCAAAATCTGCTGGTATCAGTATCACCCGCAAGAAGGTGACAGTGATCAGCATATTGTTCCCGGTACACCATTCAGCCAGTTACCGGACAGCTGGCGCTGTCCGCAATGCGAAGGCGAACGGGATCAGTTTATGGTGGTAAATGACCACTGAGGTAAAACACTCTGCGGCTGACATGAAAGAACGCATTGAGCGTTTTTATCAGGACGCCGCAACCCGTATGCAGGATCTGCCAATGTACAACCCTGCCCTGTGCGTCGAAGTTATCGGCTGGCAGGCGCTTAACACCCACAGCGGTGTAAACAGCGGAAATCAGGAACTGTCAGGGCAGCAGAATGATCATACTGACGACAATCAGCGCGATAAAAAACCACAGGCCGCAGAACAACAAAAGCAACAACCAATACAAAAACAACAGAGCCTGAATGAGCAGCAAACCCCTTGGTTTGGCATAGTAATTACGCCCTGGTCCATACTTTTGTGGGCCAGACCGGCTGCTCAGGTCAATGCCGTAAAAGGCAGTGACTGGTGTTTAAATTTACCCGCTGGTGAATGCATTCTGACTCATGCATACGCAGAAGAAACCGGAGCGTACGCCAGCACCAGCCTGATATCCCTGATGACGGATATTCCCTCTCAGGACGATGCCCGAACCATAGCTCAGGAAATTCTGCACACCTTGCTGGAAGCACCGCAATCGGCAAAGGACTCTGCGCAGGCCGGCCCCTCTTCCGCTGACTATGAGAGTGCGGAAAGTGACGCCGGAATCCGATCAATCAGCAAACAGCAGAAACCCGTTATGGTCTCACGCCGAGGCTTTTTAACCGGGTTACGCTCGGGCAGAAAAAATGACTCTTAAAATCAACGTAAGCTATCTCGACGGCAATATAAACGATCTGAGCACCGGACTTGAACGCTCCGGCGATGCAGTGGGTAAATGGCTGCAGCAACAAACCACAGAAGAAGCACTGGCGGCGATTCCCACTGTATTCAGTATCTGCGGCCGCTCCCATGATGTCGCCGCGCGTCTGGCGCTGGGTGAGCTGACCGATACCGACGCCGCGCAACAACTGGCACATAAAGCCGTCATCGAATCCATCCGTGAATATGTGATCCGTCTGCTGCAACACTGGGACTATCCAATTGACCGGGCCGCACTCGGTCAATGGATGCAGGCCGTTAACGAAGACACTCTGACACCGGCAGACCTGGCGCGTCAGGTTCAGGCGCTGTTACCGGATGCCCAGCAGACCGCAGACTGGCTGAGTAATATTCAGCAGATCTGGCAACGTCAGTTCGGCAACGTGCAGTTCAACACAGAACAGACAAACAAAGAACAGTTACAGACGTATTTTCAATGGTCGCCTCAGGCCCCCGGTGCCGATGTCAATTTTTACGCCGGCACAGGCGCTGATGTATTGGCCAGTCACAACAGTACTCTGGATCAGGTACTGGCCGAAGTGATCCGTCAGATGCTCAGTGATATGAATTATCTGATTGGCCGCCTGACTGGTGAAATGACCGGTTACGCTCTGATTCAGCATTGCCTGCGTGAGGACGAACAGGGCCAGCACAGTGAAGGCTGGGTACGTACTTCCCGTGGCTGGTTATGCCACCGTATTACAACTCATGGCAACGACAGAGAATGGCAGGTAATCTCGCCTACCGATATTAATTTTGCCTCTGCCAATAGCCTGCTGAACACTTTATTATCGGCCACTTCATCCGCGCCGGAGGCAGTTGAGTCTGTGGTTGCGGCGACAGTTAAAGCCATTGATCCGTGTGTTGAGTTTACCATCACGGTAAATGGCACCAGCTCAGGCGAACGTCATGCATGAAATGTCCATAGCTGAAGGTATTATTCAGGTATTGGAAGATCAGGCCGTGAGCCAGAATTTCAGCCGGGTAAAAGGTGTCTGGCTGGAAATCGGGCCACTGGCCAGTATTGAAAGCGATGCTCTGCGCTTTTGTTTTGATGCCGTTATTCGCGGCACCCTGGCAGAAAATGCCAGACTGGAAATTATAGAAATTCCCGGACTCGCCTGGTGTCTTGGCTGCGGACAGACCGTCGCCATTACCCAGCGTTACGACGCCTGCCCGGATTGTGGCAGTTACCATTTACAGGTGACACAGGGCGATGAGATGCGGATTAAAGAACTGGAGGTTGAGTAATGTGTACGGTTTGCGGATGCAGTGAAGGTGAAACCCGTATTGAGGGTCACGATCATCATCATGGCCATAGTCATGACGACGGACACAGTCATGAGCACGGCCACAGTCATGAGCATGAGCATGCGCACGCTCATAATCACGATCATAACCACAGCCACGCTCATAACGACGACCACCGTCACAGCCATGAGCACGATCAAAGCCTGCGCACTGAGCACCTGCATGATTATGGTCAGGGGCCGGCCCGCGCCCACGCACCGGGTTTAAGTCAGAGCCGTATGGTACAGATTGAGCAGGATATTCTCGGCAAAAACGATCAGTATGCCGCAGTTAACCGTGCCCGCTTCGAGCAGCAAAGTATTCTGGCACTGAATCTGGTCTCCAGTCCGGGTTCCGGTAAAACCACCCTGCTGACAGAAACCGTGCGCCGGTTAAAAGAACGCTGGCCACTGGCCGTCATTGAAGGCGATCAGCAGACCAGTAACGATGCTGACCGTATCCGTGCGACCGGTGTCGCGGCGATTCAGGTGAACACAGGCAAGGGCTGTCATCTGGATGCCCACATGGTCGGTCATGCACTGGAAAATCTGCCGGATCTCGAAGGCGGCGTATTATTTATTGAGAACGTCGGCAATCTGGTATGCCCGGCGGCCTTTGATCTGGGTGAAGCCCATAAAGTGGCGATTCTTTCCGTCACCGAAGGCGAAGACAAACCAATTAAATATCCGGATATGTTCCACGCAGCGGATATTATGATTCTGAATAAAACCGACCTGCTGCCACATCTGGATTTTGATGTGAACGCCTGCATTGAATACGCCCGCCGGGTAAACCCGGATATTCAGGTGCTGCAATGTTCTGCACGCAGTGGTGAAGGTATGGACGACTGGCTGAACTGGATTGAAGTACAGCGCAGTCAACGCATTCAGCAGCGCATTGATGCACTGCAAAGCCGGATCGCCAAACTGCAGGCGCTGTGATGCAAAACCGCACTGACACACAGAACCCGGCCGCGCAGACGTCAGAAGAGCAGATCTCAGAACAGCAAACCTCAGAAGAACAACGCCAGGCCAGCATATTAGCCAGCCAGCCGTTCGGCTGGCTTGTTCGCGTTCAGGGCATCGTCCAGGGTGTTGGCTTCCGTCCCACTGTGTATCGTCTGGCCACCGCAATGCGACTGCCCGGTGATGTCTGCAATTTCGGCAACCGAGTAGAAATCCGTCTTTATTGTTTGCAGAAACAGGCCTCTGAATTCTGTCAGGAACTGCTGCGTCATAAACCACAACGGGCGCATATTGCAGAAATTAAACTCGATATTCTGCACGACTATCAGGCCAGCGAATTTACCATCCGTAAATCCGAAGCGGCAGCAAGTTTAACCGGCAGTGGTGTGATTGCCGATCTTGCCCCCTGCCCTGACTGTCTGGCCGAATTATTTGATCCGCAGTCACGCCGTTATGGCCATCCATTTATTAACTGCACCCAATGTGGTCCGCGTTATACCCTGCTGAAAAAACTCCCTTATGATCGCGCCAATACCAGCATGGCAGACTTTGCTTTATGCCCCGGCTGCGATCAGGAATACCATGATCCGGCCAATCGCCGTTTTCATGCACAGCCCAATGCCTGCCCGGATTGCGGCCCGCGTATCTGGCTGGAAACAAACTCGGCAGGCAACCCGCCAGAAAATGCAGCAGAAAAGACAGAACAACATTCTGCACCAGCCGCTGAGGTAATTGGTCAGGCGCTGGCGGTTATTCAGGCTGGGGGGATTCTCGCGTTAAAAGGCGTGGGTGGTTTTCATCTGGTATGCGACGCAACAAACGCGGACGCCATTGCCCGCTTGCGTAAACGCAAACAACGCCCGTCAAAACCATTAGCCATCATGCTGGCCAACACGGCTTCTGCCAATCGCTGGGTGCAACTGACGCGTACCGGACTGGGTTGCCTGTCGCATTCTTCCGCCCCGATCGTATTGCAGAATATCAGCGCCGGTATCCGCCAGGAATATCCCGATGTCTGCCGCCAGCTGGCACCCGGGTTAAATGCGTTGGGCATTATGTTGCCGCAAAGCCCGCTGCACTGGCTGCTGTTTCACGCCGCCGCCGGGCGCCCTGAGGGCATGGCGTGGCTGCAACAGCCACAGCAAAGCGCTTGGGTCATGACCAGTGCAAATCTCTCCGGCCAGCCATTAATCACCGCGAATAAACAGGCTAAAGAAGATCTGGCTGGCGTTGCCGATGCCTGGTTAATGCACGATCGCGACATCATTAACCGCTGTGACGATTCTGTGGTTGATGCCCGTGACGACCTTCTCAGTGGACAGCAAGGTGCCATTATTCCACCGCTGACCAATCGCATTGGCCGTGGTCTGGCACCGTTAAACATTACCCTGTCGAATTTGCCAGACTCCGCCGATAATCCGGATATTCCATCAATACTGGCCTGTGGCGGCTATTTAAAAAATACTCTGGCACTGAATATCGGACGCTCGGTTTTTCTGTCACAACATATTGGCGATCTGAATAATGCTGCCAACGCCCGTCAGCAAAAACAGACTGCTGCCCAGCTGAGCCAGTTATTACAGGCCGAACCGGATTTAATCGCCTGTGATCTGCATCCGGAAGGCAGCGCCCGCTTGTTGGCGGAACAACTCGCTGAACAAATCCCAGAACAACGTGCTGCAGAAAATAATGCGGAGCAGCTGATGGAAGTGCCGCATCACATTGCCCATATTGCGGCGGTCATGGCTGAACAACCGGAGAAAGAAAAAGCACAGACAGAGGATGCCGACGCTGACGGTGAAAAGCCTGTGCTCGGTCTGGCACTGGATGGTTTTGGTCTTGGCTGGGATGGTGAAGCCCGCGGCGGCGAACTGATTCTGCTGTCGCCGCCGGATTTTATGCATCTGGGATCTTTCTCTGCCCTGCCTCTGCCCGGTGGCGATAAAGCCGCCCGTGAGCCCTGGCGCATGGCTGTCAGCCTGCTTTACGCCTACGGCGAAGAAGGTCAGGCCGAGCAGTGGTTAAAGCAACACAAAGCGATTGATGCCGCTCAGGGCCAGATGGTGCTGCAGCAACTGGAAAAAAATATTAACTGCCCGCTGACCACCAGTGCCGGGCGTTGGTTTGATGCTATTGCCGGATTGCTGGGGATCTCGGATATCCAGAGCTACGAAGGCGAAGCGGCCATGCGTCTGGAAGCGCTGGCCGGGCGCGCGACGAAAATGACCAACCCCACGGGCTTAGAACGCCTGTGCCGGAGCGAAATTGTGAAAGGCAAACGCCGCCTGAGTCTGCGTTTACTGGCACAGCATACTATTAATGCCTGTCTGACACCGTCAGCGGCCAATACCGACGCCAACGACAGCAGCTGCCTGGCGTGGCTTTTCCATCAGCAGCTCGCTCAGGGTCTGTGCGAGTGGGTGGTTGATGTGGCGCGTGATTACAATCTGAACGCCGTTATGCTGTCCGGTGGCTGTGCCCAGAATGCGCTGCTGCGGACTCTGCTGCGTAACGAATTAAACAAACACTCTGTCCGCCTGATTCTGCCGCATAAAGCACCGGCAAACGATGGCGGCCTGGCCCTTGGCCAGCTGGCGTGGACGCTGTATTCCCGACCTCAGGCTGAAGCCGGAACAGTCTCTGCACCCGCTGCTGCAACGGAGCAATAAAATATGTGTCTCGCCATTCCGGTAAAAATTGAACGTATCGAAGACGACAGCACCGCCATTGCGGATATTGGCGGCCTGCTCAAAGCCATTAATATTTCTCTGGTGGCCGATGTCAAAGCCGGTGATTACGTTATCCTGCATGTGGGTTTTGCCTTAAAAAAACTCGACGAAGAAGAAGCACAGAAAACGCTGGCGATGATTTCTGACATCGATCTTCACAATGCCCGGACAGAAGCGGCAGCAGGAATCTGAACATGAAATACGTTGATGAATTCCGCGACGCGGAGCTGGCCAAAAAGCTGGCAGATAAAATCCGCACAGCAGCAGATACTGGCCGTACTTATCGTCTGATGGAATTCTGCGGCGGTCATACCCATGCGATTTTCCGTTACGGTATTCCCAACCTGCTGCCGAAAAACGTCGAGCTGATTCACGGCCCGGGTTGCCCTGTATGCGTTCTGCCCATTGCCCGTTTAGATATGGCGATGATGCTGGCGAAAAATCCCGATGTTATTTTATGTACCTTTGGCGATATGCTGCGCGTACCCGGTACCGGCCGCACCAGCCTGCTTAATATCCGCGCTCAGGGGCACGATGTGCGCATGCTTTATTCGCCGCTGGATGCGATTAAACTGGCGCAGGAAAATACCACTAAGCAGATCGTCTTTTTTGCTATTGGTTTTGAAACCACCACACCGCCCACAGCGGTGTTACTGGAGCAGGCGAAAAAACTCGGCTTAGCCAATCTTACGGTCTTCTGCAATCACGTACTTACGCCGTCGGCCATGCACGCCATCCTGAACAGTGACGATGTAAAAATTGATGGCTTTTTAGGGCCAGCTCACGTCAGTACGTTAATCGGCAGCCTGCCTTACGAAATTTTTCCGCAGCAATATAACAAGCCGGTGGTGATCGCCGGTTTCGAACCACTGGATGTGCTGCAGGCTATTCTGATGCTGATTGAGCAACTGAATAAAGGCCGCTGCGAAGTGGAAAATGAATTTACCCGCGCAGTCACGCCAAACGGTAACGAAAAAGCCATGGCCCTGTGTGATCAGGTATTCCGCACCCGGGCAACCTTTGAATGGCGCGGCCTGGGTTTCGTACCACACAGTGCCCTGGAGATACGCCCGGAATACGCGCAATGGGATGCTGAAGTACAGTTCGCTGACTGGCTTGCTGAACAGCGGGCACAGCAGGAAAAACCACCAGCAGATAACAAAGCCTGTGAATGTCCATCCGTGCTGCGCGGCGTTAAAAAACCTCATGAGTGCAAACTGTTTGGCAATCCCTGCACGCCGGATAATCCGCTGGGTTCCTGCATGGTATCGTCAGAAGGTGCCTGCGCCGCGTATTACCAGTACGGTCATCGCCGCATAGCCGTAGCATCCGGCAACTAAAAAGCAGAACAATTATTTAACCATACACAGCAGATACAGCCGGTCACACAGCATGAATATAAAATCCGCACAGGTCGAAATGGTTCATGGCAGCGGTGGCCGCGCCATGATGAAACTGATTCACGAACTGTTTGCCAGTCACTTCCGTAACGAATGGCTGGATCAGGGCAATGATGGTGCCGTATTAAATGAAATTCCTGCGGGTTACCGCCCGGTGATGGCCACCGACAGCCACGTAATTACGCCGCTGTTTTTCCCAGGTGGCGACATAGGCTCGTTGAGCGTCCACGGTACGGTCAATGATGTTGCCATGATGGGCGCTAAACCTCTGTATTTAACCGCTGGCTTTATTCTGGAAGAAGGCTTCCCACTGAGTGATTTACAGCAGATCGTTCAGTCGATGGCGAGCGCCGCCCGCGAAGCCGGTGTGGCCATTGTGACCGGCGACACCAAGGTGGTGGAAAAAGGCAAAGGCGATGGCGTGTTTATTAACACTACAGGTTTTGGCATCGTTCCGGTAACCGTCAATCTGAGTGGCAGCCGCGCTCAGCCCGGCGATAAAATTCTTGTTTCCGGCACCATGGGCGATCATGGTGTGACGATTCTGTCGTCCCGTGAAAGTCTCGGTTTTGAATCGGAACTGCAATCCGATACTCAGTCATTAAACAGTCTGACTGAAGCCATGCTCAGTGCCATAACGAACCCGGCAGATTTAAAATGCCTGCGCGATCCTACCCGTGGCGGGCTGGCCAATACCCTGAACGAAATTGCACAGCAATCGAAAGTCGGCATTCACCTCAGTGAAGCCGATATTCCGCTGAAACCTCAGGTCGCTGCCGCATGCGAATTTTTAGGTCTTGATCCGTTATACGTAGCCAACGAAGGCAAGCTGATTGCCATCTGTAGTGCAGATATTGCCGATCAGCTGCTGAGTGTTATGCGCCAGCACCCGGCAGGACAGGATGCAGCAATCGTCGGTACCGTGGTGGAAGATGATCAGTGTTTTGTCGAAATGACTACCCGCTTTGGTGGCCAGCGTATGGTGGACTGGTTAAATGGCGAGCAGTTACCGAGGATTTGCTGAATAAAAAACGCCGGCATAAGCCGGCGTTTTTTTACAAAGCTCTGAGCAGATCAGAACTCAGTGGTGGTGACCGCCTTCACCGTGAACGTGGCCGTGAGCCAGTTCTTCTTCGCTGGCGTCACGTACAGATTCAACTTTTACGCTGAACTGCAGGGATTTACCCGCCAGAGGGTGGTTCGCGTCAACTGTAACAACCGCTTCGTCTACTTCAGTAACGATCAGGTTGATCGGACCGTGTTCAGTCTGCGCGGTGAATGCCATGCCAGGCTCTACTTTTTCAACACCTTCGAACGCTTCCATAGGTACTTTCTGTACACGTTCTTCGCTGTATTCGCCGTAAGCGTCTTCAGGAGCAATGGTTACTTCCAGTTCGTCACCAGCGCTTTTGCCTTCCAGAGCAGCTTCCAGGCCCGGAATAATGTTCTGAGCACCGTGCAGGTAAGTCATTGGCTGACCGCCTTCGGAGGAGTCGATGGTTTCGCCGCTGGCAACATCAACAACTTTGTAGTGGATGGTTACAACTTTCTGTTGTGCAATGGTCATAGGATAATCCTCTGTTCGTCCCCGTCTGTGCAGGGCTTGCATGGTTGATCACTCAAATAATGAGCAGTTACGCAAAGACGACCTGGGACCTACCCGTGCGACCTGACTCTACGAAAGCGCCAGTATAACAACTGGCGTGTGTATTCATAGGGGCCGGGGCCGTGCAGAGTGGCTCTGTTCAGTCTGTTCGCCGTATATGGCAAGTATATGTCGCGCCGGGATATGTCAGATGCAGCCTGGACTGAGACTACAGCAGCCGCAGCGTAACGGCTCAGCTGAGACGGCGGATAAAATTCAGCGCCTGCGCCTTGGCCAGGGTGCGGTCAGTACTGTCACCGTCAAAGCGCACTTTCAGGTAGGTTTTATCTTCGGACAGCACAGTGCCATTGCCCAGTGTTTCATGCTGAATGCGGTAGGTGGCAATCTGATGCTGCTTACGCTCAATAATATGATTACCACTGCCGCTTCTGGCACCCGGTACTTTTCCTGCACCAGCTGTAACAGCCGCAGTAGCCGCGCCGGCTGGTCTTTCCGGTATTTTGGCCAGCACCAGCCGCAGTGTCAGCTGCAACCGTTGCAGATACTGATCCAGCCAGGCCGGTAAGGCACCACCAGTAGGACTGATTTCTGCCGTGTCACTGCCCTGATACAGCGCCTGACCAATGGCCTGCGAGCGTTCGTACTGCATTTCCTGCTGGAAGCGGCTGGGCCAGCTCTGATCGCTTTTCCCCGCCTTGCCAATCTGACTGCCAAAGCCCTGTGAGGTATCCGG
The DNA here is from genome assembly GCF_002433655.1 of Thalassolituus sp. UBA6592. NCBI lineage: Bacteria > Pseudomonadati > Pseudomonadota > Gammaproteobacteria > Oceanospirillales > Oceanospirillaceae > Thalassolituus > Thalassolituus sp. UBA6592. The sequence continues at coordinate 35,150 of NZ_DJIO01000023.1, forward strand.
TGCCACCAGATGCAGCTGCTGGCGCGCCCGGGTCATGCCCACATACAGCAGGCGACGCTCGCTTTCGTCACTGGCCGGAGTGGTAAATTCCGCTTCCGGGGTATAAGGGTAATAATGCGCGTTCAGGCCGGGAATAATCACCACCTGCCACTCCAGACCTTTGCTCTTATGAATGGAGGTCAGGTGCACCCCCTGCTGCCCTTCGCGGGTCTGCTGCAGGCGTTTGGTTTTCAGTTCCTGCAGATAATCAAATCCATCACGGCTGCTTTGCCCGGACTCTCGCATAAAACGGATAAAGGCGCGGATGGTCTGGGTTTTGTCTTCTACCTGCTGTGCAGAAAAAGCCGAATCGGCAATGCCGTCTTCCAGATCCGTCTGCTCGACGTAGTTACTCAGCAGACGCCAGGCGTGCTGATTTATGTGCTCAGCGTCGGCGATGATTTCCGCCCGCGCCTGAATCTGCTGTACCTGCCAGCGACTCAGTTCATCGGGAATAGCGGCACTCAGTGCTTCACCAAAATCCTGCTCAGCCCTGGCTGCCTGTGAGGCAATACTTTCCAGTACCTGTCGCTTTACCTTGGGATAAGGCGTGGTGAGGATATGCAGCCAGGCATCTTTGCGCTGTTCTTCACTGCGCTGCTGGAAACGCCCGGCGGCAATTTCCAGCAGCAACCAGAAAATCTGCAGCTCCCAGCGATCCAGTACCGACAGCGAATTATGCAGCTGATAGGGCACTCCAGCCTGCAACAGGCCAAGCTCAATGGGGGCACATAACGCCCACAGACGGTTGATGACAGCGATCTGCTCCAGCTCTGCCTCAGACTGGATAAGCTTCAATACCAGAGCTGCCTCTGAGCGCGCCTGATGCAGGCGGATACGGGTCTGCGGCGTTGATGCATGGGACAGGCACAGAACATCATCGCGTTCTTTGTTGTGGGTAATCAGATGATTGGCCAGCAGCGACAGGCAATGCCCGTAACGGAAGGTATGAGGCAGCTGGTAAGTATTGACCTCGCCCATGGATTCACGGAAGCCGCTGACAATAAATTCCGGCCGGGATCCGCGGAATTCATAAATGGTCTGATCCGGATCACCGATCACCATCACCGAACCACGGCCACCGTACAGGACTTCGAGAAACTTCTGCTGAATGGCGTTGATATCCTGGTATTCGTCTACCAGTATCCACTGCATATGGCCGCCGAAATGCGCTGCGACATCCGGCTGATAGACAAACGCCATCACCGGATCGTAAATCATATCGGCATAGCTGATACGGCGCTGCTGGCGGCGCCAGTCTTCGAATTGATCGAACAGTTCAACAAATATGCGGCATTGAGGCGGCAGATCGAGTTCTTCGAACACTTCTGCCGGCGAGGCCAGACCGGATTTCACCAGATCGATAAAACCCAGTGCCGGTTCAACCCATTTCTTACGCTGGGAAAGAATATCCTGACGCGTATCTTCATCGGCCAGCTGCTGCAGCATACGCCACACCACCGGCTCACACTCACCATCTGACAGGGGCTTGCCGTGAAATGGCGGTAATACGCCCTGTTCAATCAGGCGGTGATAAATACGCAGACCGAGCGAGTGAAATGTCCGCACTTCCGGCAGTGCCTGCCCGGGTAACAGCTGCGCCAGCTTGCGCTCAAAATCCACCCGTGCGGCGCGGTTGTACATCAGCACCAGCATACGTCGCGGTGGCACACCGTCACTGAGTCGGGCGCCAATAAAATGCGTCAGCGTGGTCGTCTTGCCCGCACCAGCCACCGCGACAACCCGTGCATGGCCGCGCTGATGCGCAACCACACGGGCCTGCTCTGCCGTCAGGCCCGCAGGCGCGCTGGCAGAGTCAGTGGAATGGGAAGCGGATTGAATGTCAGTCAAAACAGTATCTGGGCTATGGCGTATTTGCCTGGCAGTTTAACAGATCACTGATCGGCAGATAACTGATGCCAGATACCGTCTGAGTTGGCCGCAACCATACTGCTGGCCGTTCAGGACATGCCGTTAGGATAGTCCTGCAGACTGGCGGTCAACTGGCTGCGCACCGGTGTCAGAGCTTCAGTGTAGAGTCTGAGCAGGTTCAGCGCGCAGCCTGTCCTCTTTGCCAGATAATCATCACTTTCGCGATCCTGAATATCGGCCCACAGATGATTAACATCGCGGAAAATCAGCTGCTCTGGAATAAAGTTCAGGCGGCTGTTCTTGTAACTGTTAGCGCGCAGTTCATTCACGACCATAGCACCACCGGTTCCGGCCGATACAGTCACTAACAGCGCGGGTTTATGCGCCAGCTCTCTGGCGCCGACCCAGAGGAAAAAGTTTTTTAATCCGGCCGGTGCCATACCGTGCCACTCTGGCACGACAAAGACAAAAGACGAGGCTTTTTCTGCGGTCTTTTTCACCCGTTCAACCACCTCAGCCGGGCTTTCGCCATTGGCATCCGGCTGTTCAGAAGGGTCTGATCCATCCCACATGGGCAAACGGTCTTCGTTCAGGTCAATCATACTGGCCTGACCTTCGAGAAAGCGGCTTTTTAAATGGTCGCCGATACGGCGGCTTTGCGAGTCTGCACGGTGACTGGCAACCAGAATACAGACGTCTTTGATATTCACGGTTTGATTTGTTGCCGACATACATCCTCCTGTCCGTTGTTGAAGGCAGGCTTACACCTGCCAATATTTACATGATTTACCATTTATATGACTTACCATGTACATGATTTAACAGCGACAGGCACTGTACCTGCCGCATACTTGTGCGACAGGTTTTCAGTGAATATGTTCTGACAATTGCTGACAAAACCGTATCAAAGATACGAACTATTTTTCAGGAACTTTTCATTGCCGGCGATTACCGGCGAAGGATAAATACCGATGGAGCAGATTACATAAAAGCGGCTGACGGGCGCTGCTTAATCTTCTGCTGCCAGCTGACCAGAGCCGGAAATTCCTCTGCATCCGGGCGGATACCAACCACCTTGGCAAACTCCAGAGCACAGAAAGCCGAGATATCCGCCGCGGAAAATTCATCGCCGGCCAGATATGCATGATTACTGAGCTGCGCTTCCAGTACCGGCAGAAACCTGCGTGCCAGCTGGCCACTTTCCTCGCCCCATACAGCAATCGGTGTCATGCGATCTTTAAAAAATCCGGTAGAGTGCTGAAAGCACTGACCAACGGCGGACATAAAACTGATCTCCGCACGGCGCTCCCACATCTCAATAATGGCCTTCTCTTTGATATCCGAGCCAAGTAACGCAGGTTCTGGCTTCAGTTCTTCAAGATAACGGTATATTGCGCCACACTCAGAAATGCAGGTACCATCGTCCAGCTCAAGTACAGGCACTTTGGCCAGTGGGTTTTTGGCGCGGAAATCTTCGTGCAGGTTATCACCGGCAGCCAGATCAAGATTGACGACTTCAACGTCCGTGATGCCTTTTTCGGCAAGGAACATAAGGATACGGCGGGGATTCGGGGCTTTTGCTGCGCTGTAGAGTTTCATAATCTGACCTGTTAACTGTTTTTATTACTGTTATATGAGGCGACCGGTTATTCCGGTAACGCTTCAGCAGTTAAAGAGTATCAGGACAGCAGAAAAACAACAGGGCCGTATCTGCCCGGAAACGCTTTTTTCAGATTTTGCGCACAGTACTTAATTCAGTTTAACGCCAGATAAAAAGCTGAGGCTCACCGCTGCGGCAGCGGTACGGTTTTCCACACCCAGTTTACGGAACACGGGTTCCAGATGTTTATTCACCGTACGCGGACTCATATTCAGAATCTGGCCAATCTCCTGATTACTTTTCCCCCGCGCCAGCCACAGCAGAACTTCCGCTTCGCGTTCTGTCAGAGAAAATTCATTACGTAACTCACGGGTTTTAAATAAATCGTCTTCGCCGACGATACTCAGCAGAAACTCGCCCGGATACGGTTGACCCAGCATACACAGACTCAGCGCATAATCGCTCAGGGTAAGCCGGCATTTACTGTTTTTTTGTGGATTTCTGCTGAGCCATCCCATTACATCGGCATTCTGATGATCGTCGCCATTAATTGCCGCAGACAGGGATGCCATATCACTTTCCATAGCCGCCAGTACTTCTGATGCACGTGGCGTTGCCCACAGAATCTCGCCCTGAAGATTGCAGGAAAACGCTGGCTGGCCTATTTCATTTAACGCTCCCCGTACACTTAAAGCCTTACGGGCATTTTCCAGATGAACATGCACCCGCGCCATCAGTTCATTTATCTGCACTGGCTTGGTCAGGTAATCAACACCACCACTTTTCAGACCCCGGACAATGTCTTCACTATCGGTCAGACCTGTCATAAAAATGACCGGAATATCCTGCAACTCCGCATCTGACTTCAAAGCCTGACAGGCTTCAAAACCATCCATATTCGGCATGATGGCATCCATCAGAACAAGATCGGGCGCCATCCGCCCGGCAATCGTTACCGCCTGCTGCCCATCCATTGCTACCAAAACGGTATAGCCTTCACTGGTAAGCGCCTCATTCAGCATGGTCAGAGATTCTGCTGTGTCATCAGCGATTAAAATAACACCTTTGCTGTCAGCCCCGGTCATGATCAATTACCTTTTGAGTCATCGATATTATGGTAGCGAACTGATAGCTGTGAACCAGCTCCAGCAAATGTTCTGTACAGTCTTCACTACCTGGTCTGACGTCCATGTTCTCAATTAATTTTTCTATTCCTGTGACATAGCCCAGCTCCGCCAGGTTCTGTAATTCCCTGACATCGGCGATGGCCATTCCTTCGCACAGGTTTTTATCCGCAGTATTAACATGCCTTACTGCCACTGGTTTATCTTCGCGGAATTCCCAGTCAAGCTTCAGCACAGCACCCAGTTTATTCAGCAAAACCTGATCACGGATGGGTTTAATGACGTAATCACTGTTGGTGCGCTTACCGATATCTGCCGCTCCCTGGGCCGAAGCCGACACTCTGTCCTCAGCATCAGCTGAAACCATAATGACCGGCGTTTTATATCCGCGCTTTCGTAATGTCCGCAGCAGTTCCCAACCCGTCATACCGGGCATGGATATATCCAGTAAAAACAGATCAACCGGCGTACCACTGACGTTATTCAGACAGTCATAGGCATCCGTCGCTTCGAGAATAATAAAGCCCAGCGGCTGCAGAATTTCACTGATCAGACTGCGGTGAGAGGCATCATCGTCCACCACCATAATGGTTTTGGATGGGCCTTTATAACCACAGATCCGGCGGGAGGGCTTAACAACCTGACGGGGTTTATCAATACTGGACAGCATCAGTGAAAGGCGGAAGCGACTGCCGGCACCAATCTGACTGGCCACGGTAATTTCGCCCCCCATAATGTCTGCCAACAGCTGACTGATGGTAAGCCCAAGCCCGGTACCGGGTTTTTGTGGCATGCCCGGGCGGCGGATACGTTCGAACGGCTGAAAGATACGCTTACGCTCACTTTCATCGATACCCGACCCGGTATCAGTAACGGTAAATTCTGCCACCTGACTACGGTACCGGACCGACAGTGTGACGCTGCCCTGTTCGGTAAATTTCACGGCATTAGAAAGCAGGTTAATCAGAATCTGACGGATATGTTTTTCGTCTGTATTGACGAACTCAGGCAGAAAAGGTGAAGGATCATAAATAAACTCAATGCCTTTGCTTTCGGCCTGCAGCCGGAACATATCCACCATTTCGTTGAGCAGATCACGGATAGCAACTTCATCGCGACGGATTTCCAGCCGCCCGGCTTCAATGCGGGAAATATCCAGCAAACCTTCAATCAGATCGGCCAGGTGGTCACCACTGCGGCGGATCAGCTTTATTTTATTCAGTTGAGCGGGCAGCAGATCTTCATCTTTCTCCAGTAACTGGGCATAGCCCAGTATGGAATTGAGCGGACTGCGCAGCTCGTGGCTGATACCGCCGAGATACCGGCTTTTGGCCAGGTTAGCAGCTTCCGCCATTTCTTTTGACTGCTGCAATTCGCGGTCGGTAGCTTCGTGGGCTGCGATTTCCTGGGTCAGTAATTCGGTCTGACGCACTGCTTCATCCAGTGCAAACTGGCGACTTTCATTGGCCAGCACAAACAGCCAGATTAATACCCCGACAATAATTAATAAGAGGAAATACACCTGAATTAATGTGGTTCCGACCAGCACCTGCCCAGAGGTTCCACCTGGTAACTGAATATAAACCAGCCAGAACAATACGCCGATGGTAAAGGCAATCACACTGAGCAGACCCGCGAACTGCAGCAACCTGGGATCAACCCGCTCCACCACCGAGGCTGGCAGCATCTTTTCCAGCAGGCTCTGCACCTGATCACTCAGTTTTGCTCTGGGCTTACACTGATCATGACAACGCGATTCCAGCGTACAGCACAGCGAGCAGATGTTGCCGTTATACGCCGGGCAAAAAGCGATATCCTCGGCATCGAAATGATTGTCGCAGACACTGCACTGATGTTTAACGGTGGCTGGTACGATAGGAATCACATCCCGCGCCAGATAAAACTTGCCGCGGGTAAGAACAGCAATCATGGGGGAAGCAATAAAGGCCGTGAACAGAGCCAGATAAGAGGACATGGCTTTGGCCATCTCACCAGCCACACCGACATAGCAGACAATTCCGACCAGTGATGCCATCAACATGGAGCCAAAACCCACCGGATTAATATCGTAAAGATAGGCGCGTTTGAATTCGATGTGTTTCGGGCTGAGGCCGAGGGGTTTATTAATGATGAGATCGGCCACCAGAGCGCCAACCCAGGCGACGGCTACGTTGGAGTAAATACCAAGAATATGCTCCAGCGATTCATACACGCCAAGTACCATCACCATTAACGCAATCATTACGTTAAACACCAGCCATACCACGCGCCCGGGGTGACTGTGCGTCAGGCGGGAAAAGAAATTCGACCAGGCAATGGAACCGGCGTAGGCATTGGTAACATTAATTTTTATCTGACAAAGAATGACAAAAATACCGGTCAGCGCCATGATCACCAAAGGCGAATCACTGAGATAACTGAAAGCAATACGGTACATTTGTGTTGGGTCTGACGCTTCGCGCAATGACAGGCCGTGTTGCAGAGCCAGCACGGCAAGAAAGGAACCGGCAAGAAATTTAAATGCCCCGACAACAATCCAGCCTGGTCCACCACCGATCAGGGCCGCCCACCAGCGCAGGCGCTGCCGGCGACTGTCACCGGGCTCCGGCAGAAAGCGCAGAAAATCCACCTGTTCGCCAATCTGGGCAATCAGGGAAAATACCACCGCCGACGCTGCGCCGAAATACAGCAGATTAAATGAGCTGCGATCAGAATGTGGGGACTGCACCGGTTCCATAGCGCCGTGAAAGTTCACCCACTCGATGGCAGCATCCCATTCGTGCCAGAGAATAAATGCAAACGGCAGCAGCTGCAGCACGATCCAAATGGGCTGAGTCCACAGCTGAAAGCGGCTGATCAACGTAATACCATGGGTAACCAAAGGAATGATAATCAGCGAGCTGAGCAGATACCCGCCCATCAGCGGCAGACCAAACAATATCTCCAGTGCCGATGCCAGAATGGCCGATTCAAGGGCGAAAAAGATAAAAGTGAACGAGGCATAAATCAGCGACGTAATGGTTGAGCCAATGTAGCCAAAGCCTGCTCCACGACTCAGCAGATCAATATCGACACCGTAACGCGCGGCGTAATAGCTGATGGGGATTGATGTAAGAAAAATAATGGCAGACACCACCATAATGGCAGCGACAGCACTGTCGAAGCCGTACACCAGGGTAATGGCAGCGCCAATGGCTTCCATGGCCAGAAATGAAATAGCGCCAAGCGCGGTATTAGACACCCTTACCGCCGACCAGCGTCGGGCATCCTTGGCGGTGAAGCGCAAGGCAAAATCTTCAAGTGTCTGGTTTGCTACCCAACGGTTGTAACTGCGCCGTGTCTTAAACACGTACTGATCAGTCATTACCCCGTTCTCCCAACCCTGTCGGTTTAATGCTGCTCCGGCACTTATATGGGTTTGCACCGGTAGTCGTTATTTTACTGTCCAGCTTTATAACACAGCGCAGTACCGGTTGGCCGGTGTTGACTGTCATGTTTATCCGCCCGCTTTGTAACCGTTAACTCCCCCACTTTTGATAAGTATTAAGCAGAAGAGGGCGTACGCGTGAAGGTAAACACTCCTCCGTTTTACCGATATGCGTCAAATGACGTAGTCACCTGCTGCAGTTGCCGGATATTGCGCTTCTGCTGCTTGCTGCATTCTGAGCCTGCTCAATCCGTTACCACGTAAAAACCTCATTAACACGAAGGAAAGGAGAGGCACCTATGCGCTCAAGCAAACGTTCCCTGACCGGCAATGTGCAACGCCGCACACTGCTCAAGAGCCTGCTGGCCATTCCGGCCGCCATCGCTCTCGCCGGTTCGCCAGCTGTTATGGCTGACTCAGTTAACACCACAGGCCTGGCCGTTACCGACGACACGGTAAAAGTCGGTATTCTGCACTCAGTTACCGGCACCATGGCCATCAGTGAAACAGGTTCCGTGCAGGCGGAGAAACTGGCTATCGAACAGATCAACGCCATGGGCGGTGTTCTTGGTCGTAAAATTGAATTTATTCAGGAAGACGGTGCCAGTGACTGGCCAACCTTCGCCGAAAAATCGAAAAAGCTTCTGGTAAACGACAAAGTTGCCGCTGTATTCGGTTGCTGGACTTCCGCTTCACGTAAAGCTGCTCTGCCAGTATTTGAACAGTACAACGGTATGCTTTACTACCCGACCTTCTACGAAGGACTGGAACAGTCTCCAAACGTTATTTACACCGGTCAGGAAGCGACTCAACAGATTCTGGAAGGTCTCGACTGGGCTAACGAAAAAACAGACGCGAAGAAATACTTCCTGCTGGGTTCAGATTACATCTGGCCACGTACCTCAAATAAAATTGCCCGTAAACACATCGAAAACGTGCTGAAAGATAAAGTGGTTGGCGAAGAGTACTACCCACTCGGTCACACCCAGTTCAACTCTGTGATCAACAAGATCAAGCTGAAAAAGCCTGATGTTGTCTTTATCTCCGTGGTAGGTGGTTCAAACGTTGCGTTCTACAAGCAGCTGAAAGCCGCCGGTATCGATATGACCAAAGAAAAGCCTCTGTTCCTGACCATCTCCGTAACTGAAGATGAAATCCTGGGTATCGGTGGTGAAAACATTGAAGGTATGTACGCTTCAATGAAGTACTTCCAGTCTCTGCCTAACGACAACAACAAAGCATTTGTTGAAGCGTTTAAAGCGAAATGGGGTAAAGACATCGTGATCGGTGACGTAACTCAGGCTGCATACCTTGGCCCATGGCTGTGGAAAGCTGCGGTTGAAAAAGCCGGTTCCTTCGATATCGATAAAGTCCGTGAAGCTTCACCAGGCATTGAACTGACCACCGCACCAGAAGGCTACGTGAAAATTCACGAAAACCATCACCTGTGGTCCAAAACACGTATTGGTCACGCTAAGCTGGATGGCCAGTATGAAGTTGTCTACGAAAGTGAAGAGCTGATCGAACCAGACCCATTCCCGGAAGGTTACCAGTAAGGCTCAGCTTCACCCGGGGGCAATCCCCCGACGTGATCCGGACAGTGCGCATAAGCGCACTGCTCCAAACGCCGAACTATACACCGGGAGGATTTACCAATGTTCGCTGACTATTCCATGGCGGAACTGACATCGATTTTTGCGATGCAGGGATTTGCCGGCCTTATTCTGTTTTCTGTATTTGTTCTTATGGCGCTTGGTCTGGCGATTATTTTCGGCCAGATGGGTGTTATTAATATGGCGCACGGTGAATTTATGATTCTCGGTGCTTACGTTACCTACCTGACGTCCAATATTTTCTCTTCATATCTGCCTGAATCTGTTTATGGCAGTTATTTCTTTATTGCCATGATACTGGCCTTTTTTGTTACCGGTGCATTAGGTGCATTTATTGAATGGTCGGTTATCCGCCATCTGTATAAACGCCCACTGGATACTCTGCTGGCAACCTGGGGGCTCAGCCTCATTATGCAGCAGCTTTATCGTTCAATTTTTGGTGCCCGTGAAGTGGGTGTCACCCTGCCCGACTGGTTGATGGGATCTTATGCCATCACCGATATGATCGAGGTACCTATTAACGGTATTTTCGTGATGATTCTGACCATCATTATTACCATCGCGGTTGCGCTGATGATGCAGAAATCCCGCCTGGGTAAACAAACCCGCGCCGTGGTGCAGAATCGTCCGATGGCGGCCGCTGTCGGTATTAACACCGAAAGAGTTGACCGTCTGACCTTTGCCCTTGGCTGCGGGATCGCCGGTATTGCCGGTTCTGCATTTACCATGGTGGGCTCTACCGGTCCGACCGCGGGTCAGTTGTATATCGTTGATACTTTCCTGGTCGTTGTTTTTGGTGGTGCATCCAGCCTCATTGGTACCGTTGCCTCTGCCTTCACCATTTCCCAGGCCCAGTCCACGATGGAATTCTTCCTCAGTGGTTCCATGGCCAAAGTTCTGACCCTGCTGACGGTTGTCATCATTCTGATGCTGCGTCCGGAAGGTCTGTTCTCTCTGAAAATGCGTCGCTAAGGAGCAGAATATGAATAAAGTCGGTTCATTTATCGAACGCTATCAGCTCAGCCATTTTATTATTCTGGCGGTGATCATCTTTGTGGTGATGCCACTGGCTCTGGATTCTTTCCGCCTCAACATGGTCGGCAAATATCTGACCTACGCTTTCGTCGCACTGGGCCTGGTTCTGTGCTGGGGTTATGGTGGTATTCTGAGTCTAGGCCAGGGCGTCTTTTTCGGCCTTGGCGGCTACTGCATGGCGATGTTCCTCAAGCTGGAAGCCTCCAGCCCGGAAAATACCGCCATTCAGTCCACGCCGGGTATTCCGGACTTTATGGACTGGAACCAGCTCACTGAGCTGCCATGGTTCTGGGAACCCTTCCACAGCTTTGCCTTTACCATCGTCGCCATTCTGGTATTACCAGCGATCTTCGCCTTCATTATCGGCGTGGCAATGTTCAAACGTCGTGTAGGTGGTGTTTACTTCGCCATTATCACCCAGGCCGTCGCCGCTATCCTGACCATTCTTATTATTGGTCAGCAGGGCTACACCGGTGGTGTTAACGGCATTACCGACCTGCGTACTCTGCATGGCTGGGACATCCGTACTGACGAAGCGAAAAATATTCTCTACTTCGTTAATGGTGTACTGCTGTTCGTCTGCCTGTTTGCTGCACGTTTTATCATCAAAAGCAAACTCGGCCGTCTGCTGGTCGCCATGCGTGAACGTGAAGACCGCGTACGTTTTTCCGGCTATGACGTATCGTCTTTCAAGATTTTTATCTTCTGCGCAGCCGCTACCATCTCCGCAGTTGGTGGAGCCATGTTCACCCTGCAGGTGGGCTTTATGTCACCGACCTTCGTTGGCACCGGGCCATCTATTGAAATGGTGATCTTCTGTGCCCTTGGTGGCCGTCTGGCAATCCTTGGTGCGGTTTACGGTGCCCTGGTCGTTAACTGGGCGAAAACCAGCTTCTCGGAATCGTTCCCTGAACTCTGGCTGTTCGCCATGGGTGCACTCTTTATTGGTGTGGTAATGGCCTTCCCTAACGGTCTTGCCGGTCTGTACCAAACCTACATCGCCCCTTGGTTGCAGAAATACGTTCCTGAGAAATTCCACTGGATCGTTACCAATAAATACGCCGAAGAAAAGCCGGTCTCTGCAACCACATCTGCAACAACAGAAGGTAGCGAAACAGAAGATTCATCTGCTGACACTAAAAAATCTGAAAAGGGAGACCTGAGCCATGCTGGAAACTAATAAGCATATCGGACCGAAAGACTTCGTTCTCAGTGTCGAAGGATTAACAGTGTCATTCGATGGATTCAAAGCAGTAAACGATTTATCTCTGTATGTAGAGGAACAGGAAATCCGCGTCATTATCGGCCCTAACGGCGCCGGTAAGACCACGGTACTGGATCTGATCTGTGGCCGTACGAAAGCCACTGAAGGTTCCATTAAATTCAAAGGCAAAGAACTCACCAAAATGAACGAGCACCAGATTGTTCATGCCGGTGTTGGCCGTAAATTCCAGAACCCTTCGATTTATGAAGATCTGACAGTGTTTGAAAACCTGGAACTGTCCTTCCCCCGTGGCCGTAATGTCTGGGGGGCACTGACCTTCCGTCGCGATAAGGAAGTGATCGATAAAGTGCAGGAAGTTGCCGACATGATTTTCCTCGGCGACAAACTGGATATGCAGGCTGATCTGCTCAGTCACGGTCAGAAGCAATGGCTGGAAATCGGCATGCTGCTGATTCAGGACCCGGAACTGCTGATGTTGGATGAACCGGTTGCAGGTATGTCGGTCGCCGAACGTAAACAGACCGCTGAATTACTCAACCGTATTACCAAAGACCGTTCAGTACTGGTGATTGAACACGACATGCAGTTCGTAGCGGATATTGCCCACCGTGTGACGGTATTGCACCAGGGCAAAGTGCTTTCTGAAGGTTCCATGGAACGCGTTCAGAACGATCCGAAAGTTGTTGAAGTGTATCTGGGACACTGAGGAGGCATTTATGTTCGAGTTATCCGATTACGGCGTTGCCTACGGTCAGAGTGATGTCATCAGTGGCATGGACCTGACCGTAAATAAAAATGAAATCGTCGCGATCCTGGGACGCAATGGCATGGGTAAAACCACGTTAATGAAATCCCTGATCGGCATGATCCCCAGTAAAAGCGGCAGCATAAAACTGGACGGAAAAGAAATATCCGGCCTGAAAAGTCACGAACGTGTCGGCGCCGGCGTGGGTTTTGTACCTCAGGGACGGATGATTTTCTCCACTATGACAGTGTCAGAAAACATCGAAACTGGTTTAACCAGCACAGGTGAGAAGAAAATCCCGACCGATCTCTACAGCCTGTTCCCGGTACTGGATGAAATGAAAAGCCGTCGTGGCGGTAACCTCTCCGGTGGTCAGCAGCAACAGCTGGCGATAGCCCGCGCTCTGGCCAGCAATCCCAGCGTTCTTCTTCTGGACGAACCGACCGAAGGTATTCAGCCATCCATTATTAAAGAAATGGCACGCACACTGAAACAGATCCGCACCCAGCGTAACGTCACCATCATCGTATCAGAGCAGGTATTAAGTTTTGCTCTGGATATGGCTGACCGCATTCTGGTGATTGAAAAAGGAAAAATCGTACTGGACGTACCGGTGGAGGAAGCTGACCAGCAGACCATCACCAAGTACCTGTCTGTTTAATTTGCAGCAGAGATTAACAGGCAGAGCTTTCTGCTGTTTGTGCATGACTGCATAAGCAGCGGAAGGCGGCTTCAACAAAAGACAACCTATAGACGACCACAGACGACCATTTTCAGGAGCAGTTTATGAGACACGGTGATATTTCCAGCAGCGGCGATACGGTAGGCGTAGCAGTCGTAAACTACAAAATGCCACGCCTGCACAGCAAAGCAGAAGTCCTCGATAACGCCCGCAACATTGCCGACATGATCGTTGGTATTAAGCAGGGTCTGCCTGGGATGGATCTGATTGTGTTTCCGGAATACAGCACCATGGGCATCATGTATGACCATGATGAGATGATGGCGACGGCCGCCACCATTCCGGGGGATGAAACCGCTATCTTTTCTGAAGCCTGCAAAATGGCCGATACCTGGGGCGTCTTTTCACTGACCGGTGAACAGCACGAAGAACACCCGAACAAAGCGCCATACAACACTCTGGTATTAATTAATAACAAAGGCGAAATCGTTCAGAAATACCGCAAATGTATTCCATGGTGTCCGATTGAAGGCTGGTATCCCGGTGACCGTACCTATGTGACCGAAGGTCCTAAGGGTATGAAAATCAGCCTCATCATCTGCGACGACGGCAACTATCCGGAAATCTGGCGTGACTGCGCCATGCGTGGTGCTGAACTGATTGTCCGTTGTCAGGGCTATATGTATCCGGCCAAAGAACAGCAGGTGATGATGGCCAAAACCATGGCATGGGCTAATAACTGTTACGTAGCCGTAGCCAACGCCAGTGGCTTTGACGGTGTTTACTCCTACTTTGGCCACTCAGCCATCGTGGGTTTCGATGGCCGCACTCTGGGTGAATGCGGTGAGGAAGACATGGGCATTCAGTATGCTCAATTGTCCGTCTCACAAATCCGTGATGCCCGTAAAAACGACCAGTCGCAAAACCACTTATTTAAATTACTGCACCGTGGCTACACCGGCATGTACAACTCAGGTGATGGCGATAAAGGCGTGGCTGACTGTCCATTTGAATTCTACCGCACCTGGGTTATGGATGCCGAAAAGGCACGGGAAGACGTTGAAGCTCTGACACGCGAAACCATCGGCAGCGAAGAGTGTCCGGTGGGCAACCTGCCGGGTTCAGAAAAATCGCTGGAAGCGGGTTCCTGAGGAGTTTCCGGCAATGGTATTCGTAACCGACATGATGGCAGAAAATAATCGTAAAAAAGCAGCTGAAAGCACATCAGCCGCTGCGGTTATGTCACGCTTCCTGTTTGATCCACAACAGGTGGAACAGCAGCTGCGTGAGCATATTGTCGGCCAGGATCATGCCATTGCCAGTCTGCGCCGGCAGTTCAACATTATCAAAGCCGGTCTTACCGATGAACGACGTCCATTGATGACGGCTCTGTTTATCGGTGACACCGGCGTCGGAAAAACGGAAATGGTGCGCTGTATCGCCCGGGCAA
>NZ_DJIO01000120.1:0-5895 GCF_002433655.1 Thalassolituus sp. UBA6592
CTGGCTTCGCTGCTGTGGGCACCACTGCAGCGCGTCAAAGAGGAATTTGAAGCCGCCGGAATGGCCGCACACCCGGCCATGCAGAAAGCCGCTGACCGCATTATGTCGCAGCAGCTGCAAGCCACCTCGATTCCCAAGCGTTTCTCCATTCCGATGCGTGAGATCTGGGAACTGCAGTTACGCCTGGCCCGTACCCAAAGCCGTAAAACCACAGAACTGCTGACGCATCCGCGTTTCCGCGCTGCGTACGATTTTGTTCTGCTGCGCGAGCAGTCCGGTGAAAACCTCAACGGTCTGGGTAAATTCTGGACCCGCCTGCAGCAGGAAAACCCGGATCTGGTGCCTGCCAGAGGCCGTTCTGAAGCCGATGGTGATGGTGAGCGCAGACGTCGCCGCCCACCACGCAAGCGCAACAACCGCCGCTCCTGATCACCCGAAGAGTAACACTATGACTGTTTGTTATATCGGGCTGGGAGCCAATTTAAATAACCCGGCGGAACAGATCGTTACGGCGTTGCAGGCCTTGGACAAAATGCCGCATTGTCGTTTACTGAGCTGGTCTTCATTGTATGGCAGCAAACCGCTGGGCCCGCAGGATCAGCCAGACTACCTGAATGTGGTGGCGGCGATCGATACCGATCTGGCGCCGGAAGCTCTGCTGGACGCAGTCAAACAACAGGAAGATTCACAGGGGCGGGTCAAACTCCGTCACTGGGGTGAGCGCACCATTGACCTGGATATTCTGCTTTATGGCGATGAGACCTACAGCTCTGATCGTCTGACAATCCCACACAAGGAGATGTGTAACCGCAGTTTTGTGGTGTTACCTCTGCTGGAAATTGCGCCACAGCTGATACTGCCAGACGGCAGGAAACTCGCGGCTCTGGAGCCGGAATTCAGCGGCGAAATCCAGCGTATAAGCGCATTGACGGTTGACTTATAACTGTCAATCCGCACCATACGCCCTCTTGGGCCTAAACCGGAGACCCTGAACCATGACTCCTATCAGTATCCGCTCACTGCAGGCAAAAAAAGCCGCCGGTGAGAAGTTTGCTGTACTGACGGCTTACGATTCGACCTTTGCCCATCTGGCAGCCGATGCCGGCGTCGACGTCCTGTTAGTAGGTGATTCACTGGGCAATGTTTTACAGGGCCACGACAGTACTCTGCCGGTCACGGTTGCCGATATGGCATACCACACCTCTTGTGTTGCCCGTGGAAACCGTCGTTCAGAAACCCCTGCGCTGATCATGACCGATCTGCCGTTTATGAGCTATGCCACTTTGGAACAGGGTCTTTCGAGTGCCCGCGAAGTGATGCAGGCCGGCGCTCACATGGTCAAACTGGAAGGTGATGACAGCCTGCTGCCGATCACCGCAGCACTGGCGTCACAGGGCGTTCCTGTGTGTGCCCATTTGGGGCTGACCCCACAGTTTGTAAACAAATTCGGTGGTTACCGGGTACAGGGGCGCGACAGCAGCGCTGCCGACGCCATGGTGGCCAATGCCGTTGCTCTGGCTGAAGCCGGAGCCGATATTATTTTGCTGGAGTGCGTACCAAATCCTCTGGCAGAGCGCATTACCAAAGCTGTTGAAGTACCCGTGATCGGTATCGGCGCCGGTAACAGCACCGATGCTCAGGTACTGGTGATGCATGACATGCTGGGGCTTAAAATTGGCCGCATGCCAAAGTTCGTAAAGAATTTCCTAACTGATGGCCGTAACGTACAGCAGGCGTTCAGCGCGTACGTGGAAGAAGTGAAAAACGGTCAATTCCCATCTGACGAATACAGTTTCAGCGAATGATTACAGTACATACTATCAGCGAACTGCGTGAGCACGTCCGCGAAGCCCGTAAACAGGGTCGTCGCATTGGTTTCGTACCGACTATGGGCAATCTGCATGATGGCCACATCAGTCTGGTCGACAATGCCATTCAGAACGAATGCTTTGTGGTTGCCAGCATCTTTGTTAACCCGCTGCAATTTGATGATCCCGACGACCTGGCGCGCTACCCACGCACGCTGGAACAGGATCAGGCCATGCTCGCCGGTGCCGGCTGTGAGGTTCTGTTTGCTCCGGACGTCAACGAGATGTATCCGGAAGGCCAGGACCGTCAGACCATTATCCACGTACCTGAGGTTTCCGAGGGTCTGTGTGGTGGCAGCCGTCCGGGTCACTTTGATGGCGTCGCCACCGTGGTCAACAAGCTGTTTAACATGGTGATGCCGGATATG
Source organism: Thalassolituus sp. UBA6592 (assembly GCF_002433655.1). NCBI lineage: Bacteria > Pseudomonadati > Pseudomonadota > Gammaproteobacteria > Oceanospirillales > Oceanospirillaceae > Thalassolituus > Thalassolituus sp. UBA6592. The sequence goes on from NZ_DJIO01000120.1 coordinate 2,237, forward strand.
GCATTTTTCGGTGAGAAAGACTTCCAGCAGGTCGCCGTGATCAAAAAAATGGTGGCTGACCTGTGCATGCCAGTGGAAATCGTACCGGTCGCTATCAAGCGTGCCGACGATGGTCTGGCGCTGAGCTCACGCAATGGCTACCTGACAGAAGTGGAACGCGAACAGGCCACCGGTCTGTTCCAGACCCTGCAGGAAATCGCTGAAGACTTCCGTGCCCACAAAGACGTTGAGCAAACACTGAAGACTGCACGTGAGCGTCTGGATCAGCGTGGTTTCCGTACTGATTACCTGGAAATCCGCCGCACCTCTGATCTGGCTCCGGCCACCCCGGACGACGACTCAGTCGTCATCCTTGGCGCAGCCTACATTGGCAAAGCCCGCCTGATCGACAACCTGCTGATCGACAACCTGACCATCACGTTGAATCCCTGAGCCCCCTGCGGCATACTCCGCCGCCCAACGGGCGGCGGTAACACCCACCTTTACCCCGCCCTGCAGACCCACCTCATATAAAAGAATAAGGGGACTTCATGCAGAGCATTATGCTGAAAGCCAAACTCCATCAGGCCCGCGTCACCCACGCCGTACTCAACTACGAAGGCTCCTGTGCCATCGACGGCAAGCTGCTGGACATGACCGGCATGCGCGAATTCGAACAGATTCAGATCTACAACATTGATAACGGCAAGCGCTTCACCACCTACATCATCCGTGGCGAAGACGGTTCCGGCATTATTTCTGTAAACGGTGCTGCTGCGCATCAGGCCAGCGTTGGTGACCGTGTGATCATCTGCACTTATGGCAATTTTGATGAAAGTGAACTGGCCAGCTTTAAACCGAAAATGGTGTACATGAACGAAGACAACAGCGTCAGCCACACCAGTTTTGATATTCCGGTACAGCTCGCCTGAGCTCTGTTCAGACCGTTAATTTCATATTATAAAAAGCCGCACCGCTCACGCTGTGCGGCTTTTTTATGCGCTTATCGGTGCCCTGTTTTGTTCGCCAATGCTGACCTTTTTTGCCCGCCGCCCGCCGCTTCCGTATACTCAGACGAAAATTGTTACTCAAGGAAACGGTATGTCTGTATCAGGAAGTCTTACGCAAACTGATATCTGGAAGTCGTTGCAGAAGCACTACGACGAGATTAAAGATCAGCACATGCGCGACTGGTTTGCCACGGACCCCAACCGCTTCGAACGCTTTCACGCGGAAGCTGCCGGCCTGTCACTCGACTTCTCGAAAAACCGTATCAATGAAGACACCATGCATCTGCTGATCCGCCTGGCACAGGAACGCAACCTGCCGGCGCAGATCGACAGCATGTTTACCGGCGAAGCCATTAACCGCAGTGAAAAACGTCCGGCGCTGCATACCGCACTGCGTAATTACAGCGACCGTCCGATTCTGGTCGATGGTCAGGACATCATGCCGGAAGTGCGTGAAACCGTGCACCGCATGGAAGAATTCTGCTGGAAAGTACGCCGTAACCAATGGCGCGGCTACAGTAACAAGCCATTTACCGATGTGGTTTCTATCGGCATCGGCGGCTCATTTTTAGGCCCGAAACTGGCCTCAGGGGCACTCAAACCCTATTGGGACAGCCGCCTGAACATTCATTATCTGGCCAACATCGATGGCTCGCACATTACCGAAATTCTCAAGCGTCTCGATCCGGCCACCACGCTGTTTATTATTCAGTCGAAATCCTTCGGTACTCAGGAAACGCTGAAAAATGCCACCGCCTGCCGCCAGTGGTTCCTGGATAACGGCGGTAACGAACAGGATCTGCCGAAACACTTTACCGCGGTATCCTCCAACGTCGAAAAAGCCAAAGCCTTTGGAATCGACGAAGAAAACATCTTCCCGATGTGGGACTGGGTTGGCGGTCGTTACTCCCTGTGGTCAGCCATCGGTCTGCCGCTGGCTCTGGCCATTGGTATCGATAATTTCCGCGACCTGCTGCGTGGCGCCTATGAAATGGATGAGCATTTCCGCACCGCCCCCTTAGCGCAGAATATGCCGGTGATTATGGCGCTGCTCGGCGTCTGGTATGTGAATTTCTTCGGCGTAAACTCCCACGCCATTCTGCCTTACGACCATTATCTGCGTTCGCTGCCGGCGCACCTGCAGCAGCTGGACATGGAGAGTAACGGTAAATCCATTACCATCGATGGCAATCAGGTGGATTACAACACCGGTCCGATTATCTGGGGTGGCGTTGGTACCAACGGCCAGCATGCGTTCCACCAGCTGCTGCACCAGGGCACGCACTTTTCGCCCTGTGATTTCATCATGCCGATGACCAGCCATAACCCGATTGATAACTTCCACGCCATGCTGGTATCCAACTGCCTGAGTCAAAGCCAGGCATTGCTGCAGGGTAAATCGGAAGACGAAGCCATCGCTGAGCTGACCGCCGCTGGCATGAGCAAAGCCGAAGCCATTGTACTGGCGGCGCAGAAAGTGATTCCCGGCAACCGGCCGAGCAACACCCTCTACTTCCCCAAAGCCAAGCCACAGACCATCGGCGCACTGATTGCCCTGTACGAGCACAAAGTCGCCGCTCAGGGCTTCCTGTGGGGCGTTAACTCCTTCGATCAATGGGGTGTGGAACTGGGCAAACAGCTGGGCAGCAAAGTACTCGGCGCGCTGGAATCTGACGCCATTCCGGAAGAGTTCGACGGTTCAACCAACGGCCTGGTGCGCGCCTTCCATCAGATGCAGAATCTGCTGTAAAAGCAGCGGTACACATATCAGGCCAACAGTGCAATGAATGCCTAACGGAAACAACTGGCCAGCCCCTGATTCTGGTCGCAGTTCTACACCAGAAAACTTAGAGCACGATCAGTTTCCGGGTTGACTAGGAGGCAGCGAGCCGGAAGGTTTTTAATCAGGAATTAAACGGATTTTTCTGAGCTGCCTGCGCGGCAGCGAGCGTAGCGGTTCTTCATTTTCGGCTGACCGTTCTTTTCTGAGCTACCTGCGCGGCAGCGAGCACATTTCCATCATATCTCCCGGAGCCTGACAATTTCTGAGCTGCCTGCGCGGCAGCGAGCTTCAGGCGCAGGAGTATCAGGCGCGGGCGAATTTTCTGAGCTGCCTGCGCGGCAGCGAGCCTGGCGACGTGACGAAGGAGTGGGATTCAACATTTCTGAGCTGCCTGCGCAGCAGCGAGCCCGGTGATGTGGTCTTCCACGATAAGGGGGCCTTTCTGAGCTGCCTGCGCGGCAGCGAGCTGCGTGATTTCCTGATCATGCTGCTGGATACATTTCTGAGCTGCCTGCGCGGCAGCGAGCCATCTAAAAAGCAGGTTGCAGTATCTGGTGCATTTCTGAGCTGCCTGCGCGGCAGCGAGCTTCCTGTGCATTTTAAGATCCTCAAAGTAGAATTTCTGAGCTGCCTGCGCGGCAGCGAGCCCGCAGCAGCAGCCAGCTCCGCAGCAACAAGCTTTCTGAGCTGCCTGCGCGGCAGCGAGCCCTAATTTGTGCTTAAAGGCCTTGTAATGGTATTTCTGAGCTGCCTGCGCGGCAGCGAGCCGTGTTTTCCAGCTGACGTTTATCTGATCGCATTTCTGAGCTGCCTGCGCGGCAGCGAGCATGGTGCTTGAGATACGTGCGTTACCGTTGCTTTTCTGAGCTGCCTGCGCGGCAGCGAGC
>NZ_DJIO01000075.1:0-22688 GCF_002433655.1 Thalassolituus sp. UBA6592
CAACGTCAACCACCTAAGTGGTAACTACATCTGCAACGACCTCTTCAGACATTGCAGTGACGTTCGCTGAGTTCTCGCCTGCTTCCGCAGCATTTTCTGCTAATTCACCAGAGTTACGCGGATCGTTAGGTGCACGACCACCGCGACGGCGACGGGAACGACGGGCAGAGCGGTCGTTGCCTTCGGTTACGGTAGATGCTTCCTCACGAGAGGTTTTAACCTCTGCTTTCTGAGACTTTTCCCCGGTTGTTTTTTCCTCTGCGGCCTCTTCTTTAGCAGCAGGGGCAACGTCGGCTTCTTTGGCTTCGGTTTTTACTTCAGCCTCGGCAGTTTCTGCTTTTGTTTCAGTCTCAGTGGAGTCAGCGTTAGTCTGCACACTGGCTTCTGCTGCTTCAGCATCCGCCGCTGGTTTTACGGTTTCCACTTCAGTGTCAGCTGGTTTGCTGTTTTCCGGCTGATTATCTGCTGCATTGCTGTTGTCAGCATCAGCGGCTTTTTTCTCTGCTGGATCGCGCTCGCGACGACGGCGTGAGCGGCGACGTCCACGACCGGATTTTTCGCCGTTTTCATCTGCGCCTTTGTCTGTGCCGGAATTATCTTCCGTTGCAGCACTGTCGGCTTTCGCGTCAGCTGCTTCAGAGTTCACTTCAGCCTGAGCTTCCGCTTTTTCTTCCTTCGCAGGCTTATCGTTCTGCGGCGCTTTTACTTCATTGGCGTCTGCACTGATTTCAGCAGTTTCACCAGTTTCCTGGGTGCTGTTTTGCTCGTCAGCTTTCGCTTCTGTTTTCGCGTCTGTGCGTTCGCTGCGGTCACGACGACTGCGGCGGGAGCGACGGCCATTGCTGCGGCTGCTCTTTTCGGTGGCGTTGTTTTCGCCAGCAGCGCTTTCCTGCTTACTTTCAACGGCATCGTTGCTGACAGCTTTGACCTGTTGTTCAGCGGCCTTCTCAGTGCTGGCTTCCGCTGCTGTGGCTTCAACAACTGCTGCTTCCTGAGTATCCTCGCGATCACGATTACGTGGTTTGCGGGCAGGGCGGCCATTGCTGCGATCGCGGCGAGGAGCGCGTGGAGAATCCGATTCCGCGCTCTGGGCGTTGCTGCTGTTGGCGTTGTCGCTGTCATTACGATCAGCGCTTACTTTCTGCTGCTGATCGTCGTTATTGCCGTTGTTACGGTTTTTACGTCCGCGTCCGTTACGGCCATTGCTGCTGCGTCCCTCACCGTTTTTGTCGTCGCGGTTGCGTTCATTGCGGTTGCGCTCATTACGGCTGCTGCGGCTGTTACCGTTGTCATTTTTGCTGTCAGCGTTCTTGTCATTAGAGCGCTCACTGCGGTCGGCGTTACGGTCAGTATTGCGGTTCTGGCTGCGTTCACCACGCTCAGAATTTTTCTGGCCGTTTCTCTGGCCACGCTGGTTGTTGCGGCGTGAACCGGATTCTTTGCGGGTTTCGGCCGGCTTTTCTACAGGTTCTTCTGGTTTTTCGCCACCATCGAACAGTGCGCCCAGAGCTGAACTTACTTTAGCCCAGAAGCCTGGAGCAGGCGCTGGCTCTGCAGCTTTAACCGCGGATGGTGCCGGGGCTGGCGTAGCGTGAATCGCCTTTACCGCGGCCTGTTGCTGCGGTGTTGGCGCTTCTTTTACGGTCAGATCGACGCCGAATTCAACTTCGTCTTCATCCAGGCGGTGTTCATAGCTGATTTCACCGATCAGGCTGTCATCCGGGCGCAGACGTAATACTTCAAAGTGTGGGGTGTCCATTGCCGGATTTGGCAGGACCATCACTTTTACGTTATGACGGCTTTCGATGGCAGCGATCAGGGTGCGCTTTTCGTTCAGCAGGAAAGTGCCTACAGGAACAGGCACGATAGCACGCACCTGTCCGGTGTTTTCTTTGGCGGCTTCTTCTTCGATCAGACGCAGGATGGACAGGCCGGTGGACTGAATATCACGGATCACGCCTGTACCGTTACAGCGTGGGCATACGTGGCCGCTGGTTTCTTCCAGTGACGGACGCAGACGCTGACGGGACATTTCCATCAGGCCAAAGCGGGAGATGCGGCCTACCTGTACACGGGCGCGGTCAACTTCCAGAGCTTTCTTCAGACGGGTTTCGACTTCGCGCTGGTTTTTATTGGACAGCATGTCGATAAAGTCGATTACCACCAGGCCGCCCATGTCGCGCAGACGCAGCTGACGGGCGATTTCATCGGCCGCTTCGAGGTTGGTGTTCAGTGCGGTCTCTTCGATATCAGAGCCTTTCGTGGCGCGCGCTGAGTTGATGTCGATAGACACCAGAGCTTCGGTCGGATCGATCACAATGGAGCCGCCGGATGGCAGTTTCACTTCGCGCTGGAAGGCAGATTCAATCTGGCTTTCGATCTGATAGCGGTTGAACAGCGGTACGGTGTCTTCATAGCGCTTAAATTTGTTCTGATAGTAGGGCATAACCTGCTGAACAAATGACAGGGCTTCGCCGTAGGCCTGATCGGTATCAATCAGAACCTCACCAATATCCTGACGCAGATAGTCGCGGATGGCGCGGATAATAACGTTGGATTCCTGCAACAGCAGGCATGGAGCGGCACGCTCTTCTGATGCGCGCTGGATGGCGTCCCACAGCTGAACCAGGTAATCGAGGTCCCATTGCAGTTCTTCTGAGCTGCGGCCAATACCGGCGGTACGCACGATAACGCCCATTTTGTCCGGTACAGATACCCCTTTCATGGCTTCACGCAGTTCAGTGCGCTCATCGCCTTCAATACGACGGGAAATACCGCCGGCGCGAGGGTTGTTTGGCATCAGAACCAGATAACGGCCAGCCATACTTACCTGAGTGGTCAGGGCAGCGCCTTTGTTACCGCGTTCTTCCTTATCGACCTGAACGATAACTTCCTGGCCTTCCTTCAGAACTTCTTTGATGCTGATACGGCCAGGGCCTGGATCTTTTACAAAGTATTCGCGGGAGATTTCTTTTAAAGGCAGGAAACCATGACGTTCGGCGCCAAAGTCAACAAAGGCGGCTTCAAGGCTGGGTTCAATGCGGGTGATTTTACCCTTGTAGATGTTGGACTTTTTCTGTTCACGGGAGCCGGATTCAATATCCAGGTCGTACAGTTTCTGTCCGTCCACCAGTGCAACGCGCAGCTCTTCAGACTGGGTCGCGTTAATAAGCATTCTTTTCATGCTGTGTTTTTGCTCGTTTGTGGCAACGTCACAGCTGGCAATGCCGGATTACCGGCCATTACCAAAATATTTATGGGTGCTTTGCATCAGTTGCCGCCGCAAATCCGCATGCGGCCTGTCTCGCAGTGGTGCCTCTCGTTTGTCGTGCACCAACACTGTCCATAATTTGATAATGCGAGATTGCCAGCAGATCTTCGCTGCGTGGTTTATCTCACCGGATGCCTGATGTGTTTGATTCGATCAGCGCATCCCTTTGTTCCTCAGGAAGAGTTTTAACAGTTCGTCTTCTTCCTTATACTCTGCCGCTTAACGGCAAACAGGCCTTGCCTGTGGGCTTTCCGGGAGGCTATATATGTCGCTTATGGATTGCCTGCTCCGGGGCCGCTGGCGAATATAGCAATAATGTTATCGTCCGGCAAATGCTGCAATCATCCTTATTAAAGGGCGCAGGCAACATTTTTCCTTATTATGTCTGAATACGATATCGACCCGGGCAAAGTTTCCCAGATACAGATAGATGCGGATCACCATGATCAACGCGTTGATAACTTTCTTATCACCTTATTGAAAGGTGCCCCTAAAACCCTGATTTACCGCATTATCCGCAAGGGTGAAGTACGGGTGAATAAGAAGCGGGTTAAGGCTGATAGTCGCCTGAAAAGCGGTGACATCGTGCGTGTACCACCGGTACGGCTGGCAGAAAAAGACGAGGTGCCGGATGTGTCACCGCGTCTCCGCAGCATCCTCGAAGGGGCGGTGCTCTATGAAGATGAAGGCCTGTTGGCCATCAATAAACCCCATGGCCTTGCGGTTCATGGCGGCAGTGGCGTGAATCTGGGCATGATTGAAGCTCTGCGTAAGATTCGACCGGATCATAAGTTTCTGGAACTGGTGCACCGCCTGGATCGTGACACCTCCGGGGTTATTCTGGTTGCCAAAAAGCGTGCGGTGCTGACTGCGCTGCAGCGTATGCTGGCCAATAAGAGCGGCATATCGAAGCGTTATCTGGCGCTCGTGCATGGACAGTGGCCTGCCAGCATCCGTGATGTGAAAGAGCCTCTGTTGCGCGTTGAGCGTCAGTCTGGAGAGCGTATTGTGGTGGTGAATGCCGAAGGTAAACCGTCACATACACGGACTAAGCTGCTTGCCAGTGGCCCCCATTATTCTTTGCTGGAAGCTGAACCGGTTACCGGGCGAACCCATCAGATCCGTGTTCATTGTCTGTTTCACGGGCATGTTATTGCCGGCGATGAGAAGTATTCAGACAAGGCAGAAAAAGATATCGACCACAGGCAGGGTGTGCGCAGGCTGTTTCTGCATGCCTGGCATCTTGCCTTCCGTCATCCGGCAAGTGGCGAGCAGATTGAGCTGACCGCACTGCCGGATACTGAATTCACCGACATGCTGGATAAGGCAGGTTGTCATGTCACATTCTGAAGCGCCGCTGCGCGAGCACAAATATCGTCTGGTTATTTTTGATTGGGATGGCACTCTGGTGGATTCAACCCGCCGTATTGTCGATAGCATGCAAAGGGCCGGGCGCAAAGTAGGGCTGGCGCCGGTGCCCGATGAGGCAATTCAGGACATCATTGGTCTTGGGTTGCCAGAAGCACTAAAAACCGTCTGGCCAGATATTACCGATGAGCAGTTGCCGCTGATGCGCGATACCTATGCCAGTTACTTCGTTTCTGACAGTCAGGTTGGTATGGGTTTCTATGAGGGAGCCCGGGAAATGCTGGGTGCCTTGCTGGCGCAGGGTTATCTGCTGGCGGTAGCGACAGGTAAGAGCCGCAAAGGGCTTAACCGTATGCTGCGTGATCTGGAAGTTGGTCATCTGTTTGAGGCGACCCGCTGTGCGGATGAGACCCGTTCAAAGCCAGATCCTATGATGCTGCATGAGCTGCTGTCGGCACTCAGTGTTGCGCCAGGTGAAGCGGTTATGGTCGGCGATACCACGTATGATCTGGAAATGGCGCAGCGGACCGGCATTGACTCCATTGGTATGGGGCATGGTGCCCACGATGAGGCAAGGCTTCTGGCGTGCGGGCCGCAGACTATCTGTCACAGTATTAACGAACTGAAAAACTGGATAATGATCAATGGATAATATGGATAACCAACGACCAACAGCTGAATCAGGCCGTCCGCAGGAGGACAGCAAAGAGTGGAAGCTGATTGAGAAAATGCTTACCGGGCTGCAGAGCGAACAGAAGCGCAGTCGTCGCTGGGGTATCTTCTTTAAGTCGCTGACCTTTGTGTATCTGTTTGCTCTGTTATGGCTGATCCGTTTGCCGGGTGAGGATGCTCAGTTATCGCGCCCTGACAGCTATGCTGCCGTTATTGAGGTGAATGGCGTTATCGCTGCAGACGAAGAAGCCAGTGCAGACCGCATTGTCAGTTCGCTGCGGGATGCGTTTGATGATGAGTCGGCTGTCGGTGTGATTCTGCGTATTAACAGTCCGGGCGGCAGCCCTGTGCAGTCTGGTTATGTGTACGACGAAATTAAACGCCTGAAAGAAATACGTCCGGACTTCCCTGTGTATGCCGTGATTATGGATCTCGGCGCTTCCGGTGCTTATTACATCGCGGCGGCCGCAGACGAAATTTATGCGGATAAAGCCAGTCTGGTGGGTTCGATTGGTGTGGTCGGCTCCGGCTTTGGTTTTACCGGTATTATGGAAAAACTCGGTGTGGAGCGTCGTCAGTATACGGCAGGTGCGCATAAGGGCTTTCTTGACCCGTTCCAGCCAGAAAACCCGGATGAAAAAGCTTTCTGGGAAGGTGTGCTGAAAGTGACGCACAATCAGTTTATTGATCAGGTTAAGAAAGGGCGGGGTGATCGCCTGAAACTTGATACGCCGGATCTGTTCTCTGGCCTGGTGTGGTCAGGTGAGCAGGCGCTGGATATCGGCCTGATTGACGGTCTGGCTTCGAGCAGTCAGGTGGCGCGCGAGAAGCTTGGTACCGACGAGCTGGTCAGCTTTACTCACCAGCCGAAACCATGGGAAGACCTGATTTCACGCCTTGGTGCGAGTTTCGGGCGTGGTATTGCGACCTTTATGAGTGAGCAAACCATCTCTTTGCGTTAAATAATTTTGACACTAAGGCCCGTCATACCTATTATGTCGCGCACTATGGCAGAGGCTCAGCTACCCAAGCGCATCGATGCTGTTAGTTTTGTTGAAAATAATCAACAACTTACAGGTCAAATCGATAGCAAAAAGTTACTCCGGTTCAGTGAGGCAGTCGAAGATTGCAACGCTCCGGTCAGCTACATTCTTGATTTTCATCGCGATCAGGAAGGTAATCGGGTAATCACTGGAAGCTGTAATACCATGGTTGTTATGACCTGCCAGCGTTGTCTGGGGCATGTTGAAGTGCCGGTGGTCAGCTCCTTTGAGCTGGGACTGGTGTTCAATGATGATCAGGCGAAGCAGCTGTCGCGACAGCTGGAACCGGCAGAAGTAGACGAGCATGGGATGCTGGAACTCTGGGAAGTACTGGAAGATGAAGCGCTGCTGGCGTTACCATCTTTCCCGGTACATGAGCAGGGTGAATGCGAATTACGGCAGCCAGAGCCGGCGCCGGAAACAACAGATTCAGACGAAAAGCGGCCTAACCCGTTCGACGTGTTAGCGCAGCTCAAACAGAAATAGCGAACAATTCAGGAGCCTGACAATGGCGGTTCAGCAAAACAAAGTGACTCGTTCCAAGCGTGGCATGCGTCGTTCTCACGATGCACTGGACACAGGTGCAATTGCACTGTCTACCGATTCTACTACTGGTGAAACTCACCGTCGTCACCACGTGACTCCAGACGGTTTCTACCGTGGTAAAAAAGTCGTGGAGACTGGCAACGACTGATATGTTTACCTACGCGGTAGATATAATGGGCGGGGACTTAGGTCCCCGCGTTGCGTTAAAGGCCTGCAAAAGGTTTCTGCGATTCCGGCGCGACGTCAATCTGATTGTCACCACCACCGCCGAATTCGAAGCGGACGTCCGTTCTGCTTTCTCTTCCCGTAAAAACAGCGTGCGCATTCTGGTGTGCAACAACGCCATTTCCATGGCCGACAAGCCTGCCCAGATGCTGCGCAGTGGTTTGACCAGTACCATGGCGGCAGCACTCTCTGAAGTTGCTGAAGGACGTGCTCAGGGAATGGTTTCTGCTGGTAATACCGGTGCCTTGCTGGTGCTTGGTCGTCATATTCTCGGCATGATTCCCGGTATCGATCGTCCGGCTCTGGCAACACTGCTGCCAACCCGGCGCGAACCTCTGCTGATGCTGGATCTCGGTGCCAATCTTTCGGCCAGTCCGGAACAGCTGGTGCAGTTTGCTGCGCTGGGTGTTGGCTGGCATGAATCCCAGCATGAAACGCCGGCGAGGCTTGGTCTGCTCAATGTAGGGCGGGAGTCCGCCAAAGGTACCGATGCCGTGCGCTGCGCTGCAGGCTATCTCGAGACAGCAATGCCGGATCGTTATCAGGGCTTCTATGAAGGTGACGATATCTACAAGGGCGAGATTGATGTTCTGGTTACCGATGGCTTCGCCGGTAATATTACCCTGAAGGCATCAGAGGGGCTGTCTGAATGGCTGCAGGAGCTGATTTACAAAGAATTTCGCCAGCACTGGTTTATGCGCTGGTTTGCCTGGTTGTGGTTGCCAGCAGTGCGCAATATCGAAAAACGCATTTCACCAGCCCGGCATGGTGGGGCATTGTTGCTTGGACTTAAGGGAATCGTCGTCAAAACACACGGTAAATCTGATGCCAGGGCTTTCCGCTATGCGCTGAAGTATCTGCATCGTACCAGCGCCAGCTTTGATCTGGAGCGACTTGCCGGGTGTGTGGCGAAAACACAGCAGTCGGTCGGGCTCTGTATTGATGAATGAATTTAAGTTAATAATCTTGTGCATTCCTGACCATTTATTGTAACAATTCACCTCAATACTATGTGTCCGGCTTTTCGTTGCCGGGCTTTGGGTACTGCAGGTCCGGTGAATTTGACTGGCAGGTCCGGCAGTTGTGAATTTTTCACCGAACACACAGTATTGCCAAACAGCTCGCAACACGAAACCTGCACAATACAGAGTATCTGAATGACAGACGTAATCGCTTTTTTCCCGGGTCAGGGCGCACAGCATACTGGCATGCTCTCTGATCTGGCCGCTGAATTTCCCGTGGTTGAAGAGACGTTCCGTGAGGCCTCTGAAGCCATCAATCAGGACCTTTGGGCGCTGTCCCAAAACGGTCCTGCCGAAGATCTGAATCTTACCTACAACACTCAGCCAGCACTGCTGACTGCCAGTGTTGCTATCTGGCGTATCCTCAAAGAAAAATGCCCGGCAATGAATGTCGTTGCTGGTGCTGGTCACTCGCTGGGTGAATATTCCGCTCTGGTCGCTGCCGGTGCACTGGATTTCAGTGATGCCGTCCGTCTGGTTAAAAAGCGTGGCCAGCTGATGGACGCTGCCGTTCCTGCAGGTCAGGGTGGTATGGCGGCTGTTCTGGGTCTGAGCGAAGAGCAGATTGCCGACGTTTGTGCCGGTGCAGCTGACGCAGGTGTGGTTGAACCTGCGAATTTTAATGCCCCAGGTCAGATTGTAATTGCCGGCAGTATGCCAGCGGTTGAAAAGGCCATTGAACTGGCAAAAGAAGCTGGCGCCAAGCGTGCATTGCCTCTGGCAGTTTCTGGCCCGTTCCACTCCAGCCTGATGAAGGCTGCGGCAGAAGAATTTGGTGAAGCCCTGAAAGCGGTTGCCTTCCGTGCACCGGAATTCAAGGTATTCCATAACGTCGATAATCAGCCGGCAACACTGGAAGAAATCCCGGCCCGCCTGCTGGCGCAGCTGTACAGCCCGGTTAACTGGACCGGTGCGGTAGAAGCCGTGCGCAGCGCCGCTGATCTGGCGGTAGAGTTTGGCCCAGGCAAAGTCCTGGCTGGCCTGAACAAACGTATTGATAAAACACTGTCGACCCTGAGCACAGGTGACAGTCGTGGTGTTGCTGCGGCAGCCGAAGAAATCCAAGGATCCTGATATGTCTGATAAAGCAATTGCACTGGTAACCGGTGCTTCCCGTGGTATTGGCCGTGCTGTGGCTGAACGCCTGGCAAACGATGGCTTCCGCGTGATCGGTACGGCGACCAGCGAAAATGGCGCAGCGTCTATTCGTGAAGCATTGCAGGCCATTGATGCAGATAATGACGCTGTGGTCCTGAATATTGCTGACGCTGAGCAGACCAATGAAGCCCTGAAAAGCTTTCTGACAGATTTCGGTACACCAGCAGTTATCGTCAATAACGCCGGTATTACCCGTGATAACCTGTTCCTGCGCATGTCTGATGACGAGTGGGGTGATGTGATCAACACCAACTTAAGTGGTGTGTTCCGCGTCTGTAAGATCATGGTAAAACCTATGATCAAGCAGAAGGCTGGTACCATTATCAACATCAGCTCTATCATTGGCACCACAGGTAATGCTGGTCAGACTAACTATGGCGCGGCAAAAGCTGGCCTGGAAGGTTTCACCCGTTCCCTTGCACAGGAAATCGCCAGCCGTAACATTACGGTGAACTGTGTAGCACCAGGATTTATTCAAACAGATATGACGGACATCTTGCCTGAAGCGCAAAAAGAAGCCATTCTAGCGACCATTCCGGTCAAGCGCTTGGGCCAGGTTGAAGAGATCGCCGGAACCGTTGCCTTCCTGGCAAGTTCTGACGCTAAATACATCACAGGCCAGACCATTCATGTGAATGGCGGCATGAACATGGGTTGATGCCTCCGGCAGCATCCCACAACCACGAAACGGTAGGAAGAAACCATGAGCAACATCGAAGAACGCGTTAAAAAAATCGTCTGTGAACAACTGGGTGTTAAGGAAGAAGACGTTAAAGCTTCCTCTTCTTTCGTAGACGATCTGGGCGCGGACTCCCTGGACACTGTAGAGCTGGTTATGGCTCTGGAAGAAGAATTCGAAACTGAAATTCCTGATGAAGATGCTGAGAAGCTGACCACTGTTCAGGAAGCTATCGACTACATCATCGCCAACCTCTGATTGGTGTGATGGCAGAAAGCCGCGTCCATGGACGCGGCTTTTTTTTGTATCTGAATGGTCATTTTCTGAGCAGAATCAAACATTATGAACAAGCGTAGAGTTGTTATTACCGGATTAGGTACGGTTAATCCGCTTGCGACTGATACGGCCGCGACCTGGGCAGCGGTCCAGGCAGGTAAGAGCGGGATCAGCCGGGTTGAGCATTTCGATGCTGAATCCTATTCCACGCAGATTGCCGGTACCGTTAAGAATTTTGATGTCACCAGCGTGATGACTGATAAGGACGCCCGAAAGGTTGATCCTTTTATTCAATACGCCATGGTCGCTGCTGAGCAGGCCATTGAAGATTCCGGTATTAAAGGTAACGCGGACCCTGACCGGGTCGGCGTTGCAGTGGGTTCTGGTATTGGTGGTCTGACGACCATTGAGGCCAACCACAAACAATTACTCAACAGCGGTCCACGCCGTGTTTCTCCGTTCCTGGTACCTGGCGCCGTGATTAATATGGCCTCCGGTAACCTGGCAATCCGTCACGGCTTCCGTGGCCCGAACATCGCAATCGTTACCGCCTGTACCTCGGGCACCCACAACATTGGCTACGCAGCCCGTACTATTGCTTACGGCGATGCCGATGTGATGATTGCCGGTGGTACAGAGAAGGGTTCCAGTGAGCTGGGTATGGCAGGTTTTGCTGCAGCCCGTGCCATGAGCACCCGTAACGACGAGCCGGAAAAAGCCAGTCGCCCGTGGGATAAAGACCGTGATGGTTTTGTGCTGGGTGATGGTGCGGCGATTCTGGTGCTGGAAGGTCTGGATCACGCCCTGGCCCGTGGCGCTAAAATCTATGCGGAGATCACCGGCCTGGGTATGAGCGATGATGCACATCACATCACCAGTCCGCCAGAGAATGGAGAAGGTGCGCGTAAAGCGATGGAGAATGCGCTCCGTGATGCCGGTCTGGTACCGTCTGATATCAACTACATCAACGCTCATGGCACATCCACACCTGCTGGCGATATTGCCGAGACCAATGCGGTTAAAGATCTGTTTGGCGAACACGCCAACAGTCTGCTGATTTCGTCCACTAAGTCGATGACAGGTCATTTACTGGGCGCTTCCGGCGCTCTGGAAGCACTGCTGACTGTGATGGCTATCCGTGACGGAATCGCACCACCAACCATTAACCTGGATAACCCGGGCGAAGGTTGTGATCTCGACTACGTTGCCCATACGGCACGCAAAGCGGACATCCGCGCAGCCATTTCCAACTCGTTCGGGTTTGGCGGCACCAACGGTTCGCTGTTGTTTGTCCGCTACGATGGCTGATGCGCTTTTCAGTCTGAGTGATAACGGTCACTGGTTTGCCAGTGATTCGTTATCCGCTGTTGATCGCGGCCTGCAGTATGGCGATGGCTTGTTTGAAACCCTGCGTCGCGCCAGCGATGGTTCTGTCCCACTCAAAGCATTTCATCTGCAGCGGTTGCAGCGGGGCTTTAAGGCCCTTGGCTTTGATGCTTCGTTAGTTTCACGTCTCGATCGTGCGCTCGACAGCCTGCCAGCAGGTTTCAGTGCCGCCAAACTGGTTGTTACCCGGGGCGATTCCGCCCGCGGGTATCTGCCGCCGCAAAACCCCCAGTACCATATTCAGTGTCAGTGTTTTTCGGCACCGGCCTTTGCCTGTGAGCGTTTGCCGCAGGGACTCACAACCGATATCAGTGACATATCGCTGGCACAGCAGCCGTTACTTGCCGGTTTTAAACATCTCAACCGGCTGGAGCAGGTGCTGATTCGTCAGGGTTTTCCTGAGGGGTGCGATGAGGTGGTTGTGACCGACACCAGCGGACATGTCATCGAAGGTTGTATGAGTAACGTGTTCCTGCTCTCGCAAGATGGCTGGATTACGCCGTCATTGCACAATTGCGGCGTAAACGGCGTAGTGCGGCGCTGGCTTCTTCAGCAGGGCAAAGTGGCTGAAGCCGACGAAATCAGCCTGCAGCAGCTGTTCAGTGCCCGTGCTGTATTTATGAGTAACACATTAAACGGCATTGCGGTGGTTCAATCCGTCGGCCGACATCAGTATCATCAGCACCCTGAGGTTGCAGAATTGCAGCAAGAATTTCAGGAGCTGTTTGCGTGAAAAAACTTCTCAGGCTCGGAGCGGGTCTGATCTTTCTGGTTGCAGTATTGGCAATAGCGGTATGGTTTGTACCGGCCAATAATCAGGACCCTGTACGGGTTACCATTCATCAGGGCGATACTCTCAGCGGATTGTCACGCCAGTGGCAGGCGGATGGCTGGCTGCCGTCATCACTGCTGTTGCGCGTGCAGTCACGCCTGCTGGGTATGGATCATGCTCTGCGCACCGGTGAATACGATGTGCCGCCGGGGCTCAATGGCATGGAGCTGCTGCAGTTTCTTGCCAGTGCACAACCGGTAACCTACCGACTTTCCCTGATCGAAGGACTGACTCTCAGTGAAGCATTGCCGGCGATTGCTCAGGCGCCTCAGTTACAGCAGGATATTGAACCGCTGAACCCGGCGGCTGTCGCCAGCTTGCTCGGCATTGAAGGTAATCCGGAAGGCTGGCTCTACCCGGATACCTATGTCTATCGCAGCGGAGATAAGGCCTCGACCATAGTGCGCCAGGCGTATGAGCGTATGCAGCGCCAATTGCAGGCTGCCTGGGCCGGGCGCAGTGAAGGCCTCCCGTATGACAAACCATACGATGCGTTGATCATGGCCTCCATCGTTGAGAAAGAGACAGGTGTGGTATCCGAGCGCCCCATCATTGCCGGTGTATTTGTTCGTCGGCTCAATATGAATATGCGTCTGGAGACGGACCCGACGGTTATTTACGGTCTTGGTCCTGAATTCGATGGCAACCTGCGTAAGCGGCATCTGCAGGACAGAACGAACCCCTACAATACCTATCGGCAGAAAGGTCTGCCGCCAACGCCGATTGCTTTGGCCGGACGCGCGGCGCTGGATGCGGCACTGAATCCTTCCGACGGCGATCAGCTCTTCTTTGTTGCCCGCGGTGACGGTTCGCACTATTTTTCTGCCACTCTGGAAGAACATAATAAAGCTGTACGCAAATATCAGATTTTCCGCCGTAAAGAAGACTACCGCTCGGCACCACCAGCGGAATCTTCCGGCGACGACAGTGAACCGAAACAACAGGAAAGCAGCCAATGAGCCGTGGGCTATTTATTACATTTGAAGGCGGTGAAGGGGTTGGTAAATCAACCAATATCGCTTTCTGTGCCGACTGGCTGCAGCAGCAGGGCTGTGATGTGGTGGTTACCCGGGAGCCGGGTGGCACACTGATCGCTGAAAAGATCCGTGAAGATCTGCTCAAGGCACACCACGACGAACCTATGGATGATATGGCTGAGCTGTTACTGGTGTTCGCTGCCCGTGCGCAACATATCAGTCAGCTTATCCGCCCGGCGCTTGAGCGGGGTGCCTGGGTGCTGTGTGACCGGTTTACGGATTCAACCATTGCCTATCAGGGCTTTGCCCGCCAGCAGCCTCTGGATCGCATCCTGCTGCTGAAAGATCTGGTACAGGCCGATATCGAACCCGACTGTACGTTTTTGCTGGAAGCGCCGTTAGAGCTTGGCATGGCGCGCGCCCGAGGCCGTGCGCAAAGCACAGGTACGGCCATTGATCGTTTTGAAACCGAGCAGCTGGCGTTCTTTGAACGCGTAAAAGAAGGCTTTGAATGGGTAGCTGAGCAGTATCCGCGCGTCAGTCGCATCGATGCATCGCTAAGCCTGGCGGACGTGCAGCGTCAGCTTGAGCAGCATCTGCAGCGTCTGCATGAGGGTAGCTGATGGCGATCTTACCCTGGCAGGATAAAATCTGGGCGGATATCACGCATCGGCACAGCACCTCAGGTCTGCCGCACGCCATGCTGTTTGCCGGGCTGGAAGGCATAGGTAAGCATGAGCTGGCGCTGCATACGGCCAAATGGCTGCTGTGTCGCTCACCCGGCAGTAGCAGTGCCTGCGGTCAGTGTCACAGCTGCCAGTTATGGGATGCCGGCAGTCATCCGGATTTTCTCAGCTGTACACCGGAGGATGGCAGTCGCCAGATCCGTATTGAGGCCATTCGTCGGGTAAACGACTTTCTCGCTCAGACACCTCAGATAAGTCAGTGTCAGGTGGTCAGTCTGCACCCGGTTGAAGTCATGAACACCAATGCCGCCAATGCGTTGCTGAAAACCCTCGAAGAACCCGCCGGGGAAAGCTTTCTGCTGCTGGAGACGGAGCGCTTTGGCTCCGTGCTGCCGACCATTCGCAGTCGCTGTCAGCGCATTGTACTGAATCCTCCGTCTGCGCCTGAATCTCTGAGCTGGCTGCAACAGCAGGGCGTCAGTGAAGATCAGGCGCTGATTGCTCTTAAGGCCAATCATGGAGCACCGCTGAAAGCGCGGCAATGGCTGACGTCCGAGCAGGGCGAGCAGGAACAGAAGCGCATGGAACAGCTGCAACAGTGGACCTCCGGTGTTGCGCCCTTATCTCTGGTGGCTGAAGCCTGGGCAAAGCAGGAACTGGGCGATGTGGTTGGCTGGCTCTACAGTTTATTGGCCGATTGTGTGAAGGCTGCCATGGGGATTCATGATGCAGATCTTATTTTTGGCGATCGGGCACGCACTCTGATGGCTGGCGCTATGCCGTCCATGACAAAGCTGATAACCTTGCAGGACAAGGTCAAAACAATACTGTCGCGCATACTGTCTGGTGCCAGCAGTTACAATAAACAGCTGGTGATCGAATCGCTGTTACTGGAATGGCGCGACACGATAAATCCGCAGGCCTGAGACCTGACGGAGCAGAAGAGGAAATTGCATGTCGGGTATGGGTTCACGCAGTGGCATTCTGTCACTGACCATCAAAGATAAATCGGTGCTGTACGCTGCCTATATGCCGTTTATTAAAGACGGCGGTCTGTTTATTCCGACCAATAAACACTACCAGCTGGGTGACGAAGTTTTTATGCTGCTCAAGCTGATGGATGAGCCAGAAAAAATTCCGGTGGCAGGTAAAGTTGTCTGGATCACGCCGAAAGGGGCGCAGGGCAATAAAGTATCCGGTGTCGGTGTGCAGTTTACCGGTGAAGATAATATGGCGCGGGATAAAATTGAGACATTTCTTGCTGGTGCGTTAAAGTCCGATCGTGTAACGCACACTATGTAATCAGCCCGCTCAGCGAATAAATCAAACGCAACAGAATGCCAGAAGTTTGCTGAAAAATAATTAAACAAAAAGAGCGCCGCGTTATGTAACCCGGCGCTCTTTTTTATGTGTTAATTTAAATTCTTTCAGGTACCCAGTCAGGCATGACTGAGCTGGGCCGAACACAACACGCAGCCTGATTTCAGATCATCTCCAGAATAAATTCCAGCGCATCAACGGCATCGTTCATCACATCTTCAGTGGTATGGAAGTGTGGCGAAAAACGGATGCCGCCGCCACGATTGGCGCAGATAATGCCGTTTTCCATCAGTAGTTTGTACAGTTTGGCACTGTCTTTTCCGGGGAAATTAAACGTCAGAATACCCGACGGACGCTGCTGAATCAGGGGGTTAATAAAGCTGGCGCCTTGTCCCTCCAGTAATTCCCGCAGATACAGTACATTGGTTACCGCACGGGTAGCCACTTCGGTAATATCAACTTTCAGCAGCAGGTCGGTGCTGGCTTTCAGGGCGCAGGCCGCGAGCATATTGGGGCTGCCACATTCGAAGCGCCGGGCGTCTGTGGCTGGTCGCCACTCCCGGGCGTCGTAATTGCCCATGTCCTCAACCATATGCCAGCCGAATTCCACCAGGCCCAACTGGTCCATGACCTCCGGGCGCACGTAAAAGAAGCCCAGACCTTCAGGCCCAAGCATCCATTTATGGCCGTCTGCCATGGCGAAGTCGGCCTGAACAGCCTGCACGGAAAAGGGCAGAACCCCGACCGCCTGAATGGCATCAACACAGAACAGCACACCGTTTTCCCGGCAGGCCGCGCCTATGCTCAGCAGATCCAGAGTCAGGCCGGTGGCATATTGAATCGCACTGACAGAAACCAGCTTCGGCTTCTGCGCAATGGCTCTGAGCAGTTCGCGCTCAGGTGCGTCCCAGGGCAGGCTGACACTGACGACCTCAACCCCCAAAGCCGCAAGGGATTCCCACACAATGCGGTTTGACGGAAACTCCTGATCGGAGATAACCACGACATCACCGGGCTTCCAGTCGATACCGGCGGCAACAAAAGACAGCGCTTCTGAGGTGTTTTTAACCAACGCGACGCTGCCCTGCGGAGCATCAATCAGCTGGCACAGGTTGTCCTTCAGCGACTGTTCGGTTTGCGTCCATTGCGGGTAGTTGGTCGCGCCATAAGCGGTGTTCTCCATGGCAAATTCGGATACCGCCACACGGGCACTTTCCGGCCATGGCGCCACCGCTGCATGGTTCAGATAGAGCACTTCGTCATTGACCGGAAATTCTTCCTGCCACCAGGGACTGGTATCGTTTGTCATGGTTCCTCCTGCAACAGACTGATGAAGAGCTTTGTTTGCATGAACAAAGCTTCTGAGAGCATAAAACTGCTGTTACCATACCTGAGATACGTATTCAGGATAAGCAGAGAAATTATGGCCTCCAGCGTTACAACTTCCGCCGCAGAATCCCCCAGCACCTGTACTGCCTTCCGTTATGTTGGCAATACCCGGGTCGAGTCACTCAACGTTGATATTCAGGAATATGAACACATCGCCACCGGCGCGGTGCATTACCACCTGAACACTGACTATGACGAAAAGGCCTTTATGGTTGCCGTGCGCACCATGCCGCACGATTCCACCGGGGTCGCTCATATCCTTGAACACACGGCATTGTGTGGTTCTGAAAAATATCCGGTGCGCGATCCGTTCTTCATGATGACGCGCCGCTCACTGAACACCTTTATGAACGCCATGACCAGCTCAGACTGGACGGCGTATCCGTTCGCATCGCAGAACGATAAAGACTTCAACAACCTGCTCGATGTTTATCTGGATGCGGTGTTCTTTTCGCGCCTGCATGAGCTGGATTTCGCCCAGGAAGGTCACCGCATTGAATTCAGTGAAGAAGGCAATGTCGACTCACCACTGGAGTACAAAGGTGTTGTTTTCAATGAAATGAAAGGCGCCATGTCGTCTGCTGTCAGTCAGCTGTGGCAGGGCATCAGCAGCTACCTGTTCCCGACGACCACATACCACTACAACAGTGGCGGTGATCCGGCGGCAATTACCGACCTGAGCTACGAGCAGCTGCTGAGTTTTTACAAAACTCATTACCACCCAAGCAACGCCATCTTTATGACCTTCGGCGCGCTGGATATCAGTGAACTGCACAATAAACTCGAAACTCAGGCACTCAGCCGTTTCGAGCGTCAGCATAAACAGTGGCGCGTTGAGCCTGAGAAGCGCTATACCGCACCAATGGCAGTTGAACAGGCCTATGGTCTCGACAGTGAAGATCTGTCTGCTGCGACCCATCACGTTATGGGCTGGCTGCTGGGTGAATCTACCGACCTCGACGCCCAGCTGGAAGCCCATCTGATGAGTCAGGTGCTGCTGGACAACAGTGCGTCGCCGCTGCGCCGGGCGCTGGAACAGAGCGATCTCGGCAGTTCGCCATCGCCTTTGTGTGGCCTGGAAGATTCCAACCGTGAAATGAGCTTCATGTGTGGCATCGAAGGCAGTGAGCCGGAACATGCCGCAGCGGTTGAACAGCTGATTCTGGATACCCTTGAAAGCGTCGTCCGTGACGGCGTCGATCAGGCGATGATTGATGCGTCACTGCATCAGCTGGAACTGCACCAGCGTGAAATCGGTGGTGACCATTATCCGTACGGTCTGCAACTGATCTTTAATTCACTGCCGGCGGCAACGCATTACGGTGATCCGGCAGCCTTGCTGAATCTGGATCCGGCGCTGGAGCGTCTGCGTGAAAAGGCCGGCAGCGGCACCTTTATGCAGGACACAGTTCAGCGTCTGCTGCTGAACAACCGTCACCGCGTGCGCTACACCCTGAAGCCAGACGACGGCATCAATGAAGAAGCCAAACGACTGGAAGAAGCCAGTCTTGAAACTATCCGCCAGAGCCTCAGCGATGACGATAAGCAACGCATCCTCGATCAGGCGGAAGCGCTGAAAGCCCGTCAGGCACAGGAAGACGATCCGGGTATGCTGCCGCAGGTAACTCTGGAAGACGTTAAACCGGATGTTGGCTACATGGCTCCTACTGTTGGGGCTCCTACTGTTGAGACGTCAGCAGTTAATACAGCGCAGGGCGGCGGTTCATTACCGGTCACCGAATATGTGGTGGGTACCAATGGTCTGGTCTATCAGCAGCTGATTCTGGATCTGCCAGCGCTGAATAATGAGCAGCTGAGCTGGATGCCATTCTTTACCCAATGCTGGACTGAAACCGGCGCCGGCACCAATGACTACCTGGTGCAGCAGCAGAAGCAGACCGCACTGGTTGGCAGTCTGACCAGTTATGCCAGCATTAAGGGCAGCGTTGCCGACGCCAACGATCTGCAGGGCTATCTGGTGATGAGTGGCAAAGCGCTGGCAGCAAAATCTGCTGATTTCAGTGCGCTGATGAAAGAAACATGGGAAGCCGCACGGTTTGACGAGGAAAATCGTCTGCTGGATCTGCTGAAGCAGGCTAAATCCCGTCGTGAGCAGGGCATTACCGGCGGTGGCCATAGCCTGGCCATGACACTGGCGGCTGCACCGCTCAATGCGTCGGCGAACCTGGCGAATGAAATCGGCGGCCTGCCACAGATTAAGCGTATTAAAGAGCGTTTGCAGAAAGCTCAGGCAGAAGGCCCGGGCTACCTGAGTCGGGCGCTGCAGGACATTTATAATCAACTGCAAAAAGTACCGGCCGAAGCTTTGCTGGTGCATGACGAGCAGGGCGCCGCTGAGCATCGCCGCAGCCTGACTGCGCAATGGGCACAATCCTCAGCCGCCGCGAAGGCCGCTACAGAATGGCAGATGACCGATCCGGCAACTTACTGGATGGTGGATTCGCAGGTGAACTTCTGCGCCTGGGCGTTACCGACCGTGGGTGTTGAGCACGAAGACGCTGCCGCCCTGTCTGTGCTTGCCGGTGTGTTGCGTAACGGCTCTCTGCACACAGCCATCCGTGAGCGTGGCGGTGCGTACGGCGCTGGTGCCAGCCAGGATTCTGCTAACGCCTGCTTTAAGTTCTTCTCTTACCGTGACCCACGGGTAGAGGGAACCTTTGCGGACTTCGCAGCCTCCGTGGACTGGGTGCTGAACAAAGCCTCCGGTGATGACCTGGTTGAGCAGTCTGTGCTGGGTGTTATTGGCAGCATGGACCGTCCGGGCTCTCCGGCAGGCGAAGCCAAGCAATACTTCCATCAGGACCGTAGTGGCCGTAGTCGCGAAATCCGTCAGCAGTTCCGCGAACGCCTGCTCAGTACCGGCTGGCAGGATGTACGCACCGTGGCGGAAAAATACCTTAAATCCTCCTCCGGCGTTAAGGCCGTTGTTGCTCCCCGCGGAACAGAAAGTATCGCGCAGCAACTTGGTCTAAATGCAAACGATTATTAATTGATAAACCGCAGGTGAAGGGTGCATAATGCACCCTTCATCGTTAATGCGCGGTTCATTTTCTCCGCAATACACTACCGACTTCCAAACCGACAGGATTCTCCCGGTCATGAAATTCCCGTTATTACTCGCAGCTCTGATGGCAGCGGCACCCGCTTTTGCTGATGAGCTGAGCGACAGTCAGAACGCCGTTCAGCGCACGGACCGTGCAGGGCAAAAAGCCCAGGGCAAAGTGGAAATGCTCGACGATAAGGCTCAGGCAATTCAGGCGAAATATCGCCAGCTGAAAGCTGAAAAAGAGCAGCTGGCACTGTACAACCGTCAGATGGAGATCATCGTCGCCAGTCAGAATGAAGAACTGGCTTCGATGGATCGTCAGATTGCGGAAATCGAGAAGACCGAGCGTGGTGTGCTGCCGCTGATGAGCCGCATGGTGGATTCACTGGAGCAGTTTGTTGATCTCGATACGCCGTTCCTGCCACAGGAGCGTCAGGCCCGTGTTGCTCTGTTAAAAGATCTTCTTACCCGCGCCGACGTTACCGTGTCAGAAAAATTCCGCCGGGTACTGGAAGCCTATCAGGTGGAAGTAGATTACGGCCGTAATATCGAAGCCTACCGTGGCCAGGAAAATAACGTTTCCTACGATTTTCTGCGCGTAGGCCGCCTTGCTCTTTACCGCATCAGTAACGATGGCGAGCAGGCATGGTTGTGGCACAAAGGCAAAAATAACTGGGTCGCGCTGGACAGTGGTTATATGCGCGATTTACGTCAGGCGTTAAAAGTAGCTCAGCAGACTGCTGCACCTGAATTGATGATTCTGCCTATGGCGACACCGGCCTCACTGAAAGAAACGTCGGGAGATGCGTCATGAAAAAGCTGATTTTAACGTCTGTAATAACGCTCACTGCTTTATTCAATCCGCTGACATCACAGGCTGAAGGCGCTGCAAATCTGCAGGATCTGCTGAAACAGGTTGGTCAGTACGAAACTCAGGAAAGCGCTGCTGACCGTGAACGTGAAAAACGTTTCGGCAGATCACTACGCGAACAGAAAGCGCTGCTCGGTGAAATGCGTGACGAACTGAAACGCGAACAGGAAAAAGCCGCACGTCTGAAAAGCGCATTCGATAACAACGAACAGGCGCTGACCGATAAAGAAGAAGAGCTGCGCCTGCGGGTGGGTAATTTAGGTGAAATGTTCGGTGTGGTCCGCCAGGTCGCCACCGACCTCGATACCACATTGCAGGATAGTCTGACGTTCACTGAAAAGTCCGAACGCGCAGCAGATCTGCATAAACTGGGTGAAGCCAAAGAGCTGCCAACCATCGCTGAACTGGAAAAACTCTGGTACACGCTGCAGGAAGAAATGACCATCAATGGTGATATCCGCAGCTATCAGGCCGACGTGATCGCGCAAAACGGTGAAACCGTTTCTGAGCCGGTAACCCGTCTTGGTGTATTCAACGCCATTAACGAAAAAGGCTATCTGGTTTTTGATCCTGAGCTGAAATCACTGCGTGAATTGGGTGGGCAACCTGCACAGGCCGGCTATATCGCCGACTATCTGAACAGCAACAGCGATGTTGCGCCAGTGGCCATCGATCCATCCCGTGGTGCATTACTGAATATGTCACTGGAAAGCCCTGGGCTGATGGAACGTATTCAGCAGGGTGCTCTGGTGGGTTACATCATTATCACCATCGGCGTTGTTGGTTTGCTGCTGGCTGCATGGCGTCTGATCGTTCTGTTCGGCATTTCCGCAAAAGTGAAAAAACAGCAGCAGTCTGCGGATGCTCCGTCAGAAGATAATCCATTGGGCCGGGTATTAAACACCTATCGCAGCCTGCCGACACCGCTCGATGTCGATGCGCTGGAAGCGAAAATGGATGAAGCGGTATTGCGTGAATTACCGGCACTGGAACGCGGACAGACCATTATCAAACTGTTTGCTGCCATTGCGCCTCTGTTAGGTCTGCTCGGTACTGTGACCGGCATGATCGCGACCTTTCAGGCGATCACCAATTTCGGCACCGGCGATCCTAAATTGATGGCGGCGGGTATTTCTCAGGCGCTGATTACTACTGTGCTTGGTCTGATTGCTGCTATTCCATTATTGCTGGCACACAACTGGGTCGCATCGCGCAGCAAAGCACTGATTCATATTCTCGATGAACAGTCCGCAGGCCTGATGGCCGAAGCGCTGGAAAAACAGGCGAAGGGCAACTGATATGCAGTGGTTGCTGGACTTTATGGCTCAGGGCGGACCGGTTCTTTACTGGCTGCTCGTCCTGTGTGTCCTGCTGTGGAGTCTGATACTGGATCGTCTGTGGTTCTTTTATCGTGAGTTGCCAAAAAGCAATCAGCAGCTGGCTGACCAATGGCAGGAACGCAGTCACCCGTATAACTGGTATTCGCGCAAAATCCGCGACGCCATCCTGAGCCGGCAGAAACAGGAAGCGGAGCGTTATCTGTCTCTGATCGGCATCCTGATCGCCGTGTGTCCACTTATGGGACTGCTCGGAACCGTGACCGGCATGGTGCACGTATTCGATGTACTGGCGATCACAGGCACGGGGAATGCGCGGGCAATGGCCAATGGTATTTCCCAGGCAACGATCCCGACTATGGCAGGGCTGGTTGTGGCTCTGACCGGAATTTATTTCCGTACGCGTTTTAAGCGTCTGGCACAGCGGGGCGTGCATCGCCTGGCTGAATTATTACCGACCGATTAACGGAATTATTTTATGGCACGTCGTCATACCGACAACGAAGCAGATGGCAACGATATCGATATCACTCCAATGCTGGATATCGTGTTTATCATGCTGA
>NZ_DJIO01000075.1:22995-53124 GCF_002433655.1 Thalassolituus sp. UBA6592
TATCGTGTTTATCATGCTGATCTTTTTTATTGTGACCACGTCTTTCGTTAAGGAAAGCGGGGTGACTGTAAGCCGCCCGAGTGCGCAGACTGCTGAAGAGAAAAAGGGCAGTAATATTCTGGTGGCGATCCGTTCCAATGGCGAAATCTGGATCGACCGCCGGGCGATTGATGTGCGCGCCGTGCGGCCAAATATCGAACGCATGAAAGCTGAAAATCCGGAAGGCGCGGTCATTATTCAGGCGGATGAATATTCGCCAACGGGTCTGCTGGTGAAAGTTATGGATCAGGTGCGTCTGGCCGGCATCACCAATATTTCAATTTCGGCAGAGGCCGCTAACTGATGTCGCGTCTGTTCTTTGCGCTGATAGCGTCCAGCGGCGTCAGCCTGGCGTTGTTCTGGGGTATGCAGCAGATGGTCTCTGGCCCGGCGGAACTGAACAGAAATCAGCGTGACACTGCGGTGATTGATTTTGTTCGCCTGAAGCAGGACAGCCAGACGCAGACCAAAGAACGCCGTAAACAGGAACCGCCGAAACCTAAGAAGCCGCAGATTCCGAAAGACAGTGTGCAGCAGCAGAATATGCAGATGCAGCAGATGCCCATCAATATGCCGGATGTCGCCCCTGACCTTTCCCTGTCCTCGCATTCCTTTTTAGGTGATGCTGTGGTTGGTATGGGCTTTGGTGATACAGACGTTATTCCGCTGGTGCGTCAGCCTGCGACTTACCCGCAACGGGCGATCCGCCAGAAAATCGAAGGTTACGTGACTGCACGGCTCGGCATTACTCCGGAAGGAACGGTTGATGATGTGGAAATCATTGATGCCAATCCAAAAGGTGTGTTTGAACGCGAAGCGATCCGTGCCCTGTATCGGTATAAATTCAAACCCAAAATGCAGGATGGTAAACCAGTGGCCCAGCAGGCAACACAGACCATTGAATTTAAGCTGGGGAACTCCTGATGCGCTTGTTGTTTAACGGTTTAAGCCGAAGCCTGGCACTGACCCTGTTGCTGTTGCCGGCAATGAATGCACTTGCTGCGAAATCAACCAACCTGTCACCAGCAACCTACAATACGCTGAACGAGGTTCAGACTCTGCTGGGTGAAAGTAAAAATGACGAGGCGGAAGCTGAGCTGAAAGATCTGATTGACGATCTGAAGCCGGGGTTTGGTCTGGCTCTGGCCTATCAGGTTTATGGTCAGCTGGAACTGAGCCGTGATCAGCAGAATAAAGCCGTTGGCTGGTTTCAGAAATCTCTGGCACTGGATGCTTTAACCGACCAGCAGACCATTAATCTTTCCACCACGGTTGCCCAGCTGCTGCTGGCGCAGGAAAAGTACGCCCAGGCCGTAAAAGAATTACAGCCACGTTTTGACCTCGCGCGCAAACAGGAAGGCGATGCCAAACAGCAAAATCCGGATGCCGCCTATATTATTCCACCAGTTACTTTTATTACCCTGGCGACTGCGCATCAGGTAAATAAGGAATACGCAGCATCCATTCCTTTGCTGCGCGAAGCCATTAAGCGCGAAAAGGAAAAGGGGAACAGCCCGAAAGAAAACTGGCTGCAGATGTTAATGTCAGCGCATTACCAGCTGAAGCAATACAAAGAGACGGCCGCTGTGCTGGATGATCTGCTGCGTATTAATCCGCAGCGTGAAGACTACTGGCAGCAGCAGGTGGGGGTATATCAGATTCTGCAGCGCTTTGATAAAGCGCTGGCGTCGCTGGAGCTGGGTTACGCCGGTGGTTATATCACCAAACCTGACAGCATTATTCTGTTAGTGCAGTTGCTGATTAATCAGAATATCCCGGAGCGTGCCGGACGCATTCTGCAGAAGCATCTGAACAATGGCGACCTTGAGCTGAATGACAAACACTGGAAGCTGCTGGCTGCCGCATGGCAACAGGGCCGCGAGCGCGATAAAGCAGCCGAAGCTATGCTCAGTGCCAGTAAATTTCTTGAAGACGGCAAACTGATTCTGCGGGCAGCGCAGCTGAAAGAGCAGAACAGTGATTTTAAAGCCTGTATGACCATTGCGCTGGATGCGATTGAAAAAGGTCTGGATGACGATGATAAAGGCCGGGCTTTGTTGCTGGCGGGACGTTCAGCAACAGAACTCAACGATCTGAAGGCGGCACGACGTTATTTTCAGCAGGCACTGACGCTGGCGGATTCTGCCGGTAACGCGCGCTCCTGGCTGGAATACATCAACGCAATGGAAGAATATCCGCAAAGCTGATTAAGGTTTTATGCACAGAAGTGTGCAGAAATAAAAAAAGGCGATCATCTGATCGCCTTTTTTACGTCTGTCATCTACCGGCAATTATTTAAACTGCGACCAGATCGGTGCGTGATCCGATGGTTTTTCCATGCCGCGGATGTCGTAGCTGATACCGGCTGCAACGCATTCTTCATACACAGGTGCGGTAGCCAGAATATGGTCGATACGCAGTCCGCGCTTAGGCTCGTCATCAAAACCTTTTGAGCGGTAATCAAACCAGCTGAAAAGCTCACTGCTTTGCGGGTAAAGCTTGCGGTAGGTGTCCTGCAGGCCCCAGGCCAGCAGATCCTGATACCATTCACGTTCCTCTGGCAGGAAGGAGCACTTACCGGTTTTAAGCCAGCGTTTGGCGTTGGCCTCGCCAATACCGATATCGGTATCTTCCGGTGAAATATTCAGGTCACCCATGACGATGACACGATCATCAGCGGTGAAAGATTCGTTCAGATAACGCAGCAGGTCCGCGTAGAACTTTTCTTTCGCAGGGAATTTGGTTTCGTGATCACGGCTTTCTCCCTGCGGGAAATAACCATTCAGTACGTTCCAGACTTTGCCGTTAATTTCATGGCGTGCATGAATCAGACGTTTCTGCGCATCGTCGTCGTCCCACGGCCAGCCTTTCTGCACAAACACAGGGGCTGTTTTGCTCAGCAGGGCGACACCGTAATGACTTTTCTGACCAAAATATTCCACGTGATAGCCCAGCGCCTCAATGTCCGCCAGCGGGAACTGTTCATCGTGAACCTTGGTTTCCTGCAGACCGATCACATCCGGATCAAGACCGTCTTTGATGGCCTGTAACTGGTGAGGACGGGCGCGTACGCCATTGATGTTGAAGCTCATGATGGTGGTCATATCGAATCCTGATGGCAATGCAGAATCACACCCTGTGGCGTGACCGGCGGGCTGTTGTGTGATGGATTGTCGGTCGGCGGCTTGTCATGTGGCGAATATTCACGCGAAGGACTTCAGCGCCGTACTGAACAAAATCTGGGGGCGAATGATACCAGCCACAGGCGGCGAGGTCAGTCATGTTAACTGCTGGTTAAATTTTGATCTGGTGACAACCGGGGTACGCCATGGTGATTTACTGGTTGCGGCACCGCACCTAGACTGCGCGCATTAGATTTCACCCTCAGAATACATCTGATAAGAGACTGCTGACGCAGTTGCGTCAGCAGTCTCAGATAATAAAGAGAGAATTATGCACGCCGATATCCATCAGCAAACACCAAAGACTATGGCTTCAGTAAATGTTGTCACTAAACCACTGTTATTGAGCACTGCCGTTGTATCTGTTCTGATCAGCAGTCAGGCGAAAGCCATTGAA
This sequence comes from Thalassolituus sp. UBA6592, assembly GCF_002433655.1. NCBI lineage: Bacteria > Pseudomonadati > Pseudomonadota > Gammaproteobacteria > Oceanospirillales > Oceanospirillaceae > Thalassolituus > Thalassolituus sp. UBA6592. The sequence continues at coordinate 26,614 of NZ_DJIO01000075.1, forward strand.
CTGGACACTCAGCAGATTACCGGCCAGCTGTTCGATCAGCCGGTAGCAGAGCAGGCTTTTGCTGTTGATGTACTGGACCGCAGTGATATCGATCTGCTGCCGGTCACCAATATCGCCGATGCCCTTGAATGGGTGAGCGGCCTGGATGTGCGTCAACGCGGCAGCAGCGGCACTCAGGTGGATCTCGGTATCCGCGGTGCCAGCTATGAGCAGACACTGATTCTGGTCGATGGCGTGCGTATGAATGACCCGCAAAGCGGGCATCATAATTTCGATCTGCCCATCGTACTGGAAGACATAGAACGCATTGAGATTGTGCGCGGTCCGGGTGCTGGTCAATACGGACCGAACGGTAATGCTGGTGTAATTAACCTGGTGACCCGCAAGTCGGTTGACGGCCGCAGTGCCAAAGCGCAGCTGGAAGCCGGCAGTAAAGACTATGACCGCGCCATGGTGTCAGTGGGCAAAACAAGCGGCAACTGGAGTCACTTTCTGTCTGCAGCGCAGCAGACGTCTGATTCCTACATAAAAGGCGCTGATCTGGATTACACCATCCAGCAGGGCAATTACCGTATGGTGCACAGCAACGATACCCATACCACGGTGCTGGGTCTTGGCTATATCGACAAGGGCTTTGGTGCCCAGGGTTTTTATGCAGGTCCGGATGCCCGCGCTAACGAGAACACTATTCAACGTCATGTGTATGCGACCCATGAGCAGCGTGTAAATGATCTGCTGAAGCTGGACGCAGCCATCAACTGGCGCCAGCACGACGATGAATTTTTCTATATGGCCTATGCACCGTCAGTGCATCAGACCAACGCCTGGCAGGCGCGTTTGCGTGCTCATCTGAACAACCAGCTGACTCTCGGCTATGAGTACAATAAAGAAGACATCGACAGCACCTCTGTGCTGAACAACAAACACGAGCGGGAATACAACAGTGTATTCGCCAGCGCCAGTTATGATCTCGATGTTGTGCAGCTGGCGGGTAGTGTGTCGTATCTGGATTATGATGGCGGCGACTCCTATTTCCTGCCGGTTGCCGGAATCACCTTGCCAATCGGTAATCAGCAGATTTACGCCAATGCCGGCAAAAGCGCCCGCTTACCGACCATGAATGACCTGTATCTGAATCAGCGTGCAAATCAGGGTAACCCTGACGTTAAAGCTGAAGAAACTGACAGCTATGAAGTGGGAGCACGCCTGAATCTGGCAGGCATCCTGACCCGTGCTGCAGTATTCAAACGGGAAACAACCAACGCGATTGATTACACCCGTACTGCAGAAGAAGTGGCGGCGGACAGTGCGTTTATTTCGCGCAATATTGAAAGTATTGATACCAAAGGCTTTGATATCGAGGCTGATGCTACCGGCATTCTGGCACAGTACGGACTGCAGAAAGCCAGTCTGACGTACACCCGTCTGATTCAGGATTTCAGCACCCAGTATGCTCAGGCACGTTACAGTCAGTCGCAGTTTGAGCATCAGGCGATTCTGTCACTGGCTTACGGTATTACGCAGAATCTGTCTGTGAGTTCCCAGTATAAATTTGAAAACCGTTACGACCAGAACGGCTACCGCATCTGGAATCTGGGTCTTAAACAATCACTGGAAAACTGGCACTGGGCTGTCGCCGCAAACAATGTATTGAATGCAGAATACATCGACAGCGGTTACATCGACGCTCCGGGGACGGCGTATCGCTTTGAACTCGGGGCCGAGTTCTGAGTCGCCCGGATTCGGGTGAGTGAAAATCGCTTATAAGCAAACAAGCGCAGATAAATAAAAAGGGCCAACAGGCCCTTTTTATTTATCTTGATTTTGCGGGTTTGATTTCAGATGTTATTCGATCAGTCAATCTTCAATCTAGGTTCGTTCTTCTTTCACATAAGGCAAACCAAGGGCGCCAGGTTGTGAAGAAATGCCTTTTTTATTAACCGCTACCGCAATCATAACCGCCAGTGTTACCACGTACGGTGTCATATAAACAAAGTACTGAGGTAAACGGATGCCGGACGCTGCCAGCTGTGGGATCAGGGCTTCAATACAGCCAAACAGTACCGCGCCAGCCAGTGCTTTCCACGGTGACCAGCGGGCAAAGATAACCAAGGCGACTGCAATCCAGCCGCGCCCACCAACCATATTGGCGATCCACATTTTTGTGCTTAGCACCGAAATAAACGCGCCAGCCAGGCCGATCAGGGCAGAGCCTGCCAGAATTGCCAGCAGACGGTACATAATAACCGGAACACCAGCGGCTTCAGCGGCCTGTGGATTTTCACCAACAGCACGCAGGCGCAGACCCTGACCAGTGCGGAACATAAAGTAAGTAACCAGTGCAAAAATAACCGGCGTGGCGTAGACCACCAGATTTTGCGAGAACACACCGCCAATAACCGGCAGATCAGATAATAACCAGACGCTCAGATCCGGCAATCCGGGAACAGGATGATTGGTCCAGTCTGCGAGCGTTCCGATTAACGCCGACAGGCCCTGACAGAAAAACACCAGCACCAGTCCGGACACTACCTGATTAATGCGCAACACCAGAACCATAAAGGCAAACAGCAAAGACACAACCGAGGCGAAAAACATCGCCGCCAATAAGGCCACGCCGGTTTGTTCGGTCATGATGTAGGCGCCGATACCGGACAGGGCACCAATCAGCATCAGGCCTTCAGCGCCCAGCGCCAGCACACCCGAACGTTCCATAATAATCAGCCCTAACGCTGCCAGGGCGAAAGGCACAGCAAACTCCGGGATGTTGCCAATCCAGCTTGCAATAATATCCATCAACTGGCTCCTCCGCTGTTAAGACGTTTTACCCGGTGGCGGATAAAGAAATCCGACGATGCCACGCAGATCACCAGAATGGCCTGAATCAGCTGCACCATGGCAAAAGGTATCTGATAGAACACCTGCAGGCTTTGACCAGCGATATAAAGCAGAGCAATGAGAAATGCCGTAGCAATGGCTGCCAGCGCGTTATTTCGGGCAAGAAAAGCAATCAGAATGCCGGAGAAGCCGTAACCGGCAAAGAAGGAGTGCGTAAGACGACCCTCCTGTCCCGCCGTCACCATAACACCAGCCAGCCCGGCCAGTGCGCCCGAGAACAGTACGGTAAATAAAATCATTTTTTTAACCGGGATGCCGGCAGCGCCAGCCACGGAAGGACTCTTATCGACAAACTTAAGATAAAGCGATGAACGTGCAATGGATACGAACCACAGCACCAGCAAGGAAATCCCCAGCGCGACAAACACCGACAGGCTGATGCCGTTGAATATATCCGGAATGCGTTCAAAGTCCTGATAGACAGGCGAGTAGGGGAAGGAGCTACCGGGATCTTTCCAGCTGCCATAAAGCAGATGCAGCAGGAAGTTAACCGCAACATAGTTCAGCATCAGGGTGGAAACGATTTCGTTAACGTCCCACTTTAATTTAATGAAGACCGGAAAAATTGCCCACATCAGACCAAACAGCATGGCCGCAATAATCATGGTGACCAAACGCAGTGACTCAGGCCCGATATCAAACATAGTAACTGCGGTTGCTCCGATCGCTCCGAAAATCATCTGGCCTTCAAGGCCCAGATTCCAGAAGCGTGCGCGGAACGCGAGGCTGCCGGCGAGGCCGACCATAGCCAGAGGTGCGGCCTGAAACAGTACGGATTTCAGACTACTGACATCAAACAGGGTAAAAACGATAAATTCGTTTAACAGCTCTGCGCCAGGTACACCTGCGGCCATAAGAATTAAGGCACAGATAAACATACCAAACAGCAGCGACAGAGTGATGATAAGAGCTTGCCAGTACCACGCCATTTCCTGTCTCAGTTCGACAGAAAACTTCCAGGCAGATAGCGGCGCAGGGTTAAGCGCTTTAAACATGGTTCACCATTGCCTCACCAATCGCATGCCTGTCGGCGGGCTGATCAAACTCGGCGACAATAGCCCCGCCGGACATCACCCCAATACGATCGGAAAGTTTAAGAATTTCGTCCAGATCCTCACTGATCAGAAGGACGGCGGCTCCGGCATCGCGGGCCTCAATCAATTTTTTGCGTACCGCCTGACTGGCTTTCACATCCAGCCCCCGGGATGGGCTGTGTACCAGCACCAGTGATGGCGCGTGGCTGAATTCCCTGGCGATAACGAGTTTCTGCGCGTTACCACCAGAAAGCAGGGCCGCCTTCTGGCGCATGGAGCGCACTCCCTGAACGTCATATTCTTTCACTGCTGCGCTGGCTTCAGCATCGAGTTTGCTGCGATTAAGAAACCATACGGAACCGTAATCACCATTCAGAATTCTGCCCAGAGCAAAGTTTTCACTGACGCTCATCTGTGCCCCCAGTGCTGACTGATAACGGTCAGCGGGAATGCAGGCAATACCGTAGTCGCGGCGGTCTTTAAAATTCATTGCCAGCAGATCGGCATTGCCGGCAAGGGTAACTTCACCGCTGACGTCACTGCGAACCCCCATCAGTACGTCAGCCAGTTCAGTCTGGCCATTGCCACCAACACCGGCAATACCGTATATCTGCCCACTGGCCACACGGAAATTAACGCCGTTCAATTCGGCCGGAGCTGAGCCGGGAAGGGAGGAGAGATTGCTGACGCTGAGTGCCGTATCACCGCCGACAGAAAATTCAGTCGATTCTGTGTCTGTGGTGGATTCGCCCACAGTCATGCGGATCAGCTCTTCGCTGCTGACCGATGAAGGGACGACGGTTTCAATGGTGCGCCCCTGACGCATCACAGTGACCATGTCAGCAAAGCGGAAAACGTCTTTCATTTTATGAGTAACGAGCACCACCGCACCACCGGCAGCAGCGAAGTCGCGCATAGTGGACAGCAGGCTGTCAGATTCTGCATCTGTGAGCACAGCCGATGGCTCATCCAGAATCAGAATGCGGGCACCACTTACCAGTGCCTTGATGATTTCTACCCGTTGCTGTTCAGCGACGGACAGTTCGTAAATATTGGCGTACGGATTAATGGCAAAGCCAAGCTCTTCGCCTTTGGCGATAATATCTTTGGCTACCTGTTCGAGTCGTTGGCGGTAGCTGCGTGCAACCGGTACATCCGTCAATGACAGCATGACGTTCTCAACAACGGTAAAGGGGCTGACCAGTTTAAAGTGCTGGTGAACCATGCCAATTCTGGCCCGGGACGCATCCCTGGGGCCGGAAAAAGAAACTTCATTGTCGTCGATACTGATTATGCCGGTTTCCGGCCCGTAGAGGCCGGTCACAATATTCATCAGGGTGGATTTACCCGCGCCGTTTTCACCAAGCAGGGCGTGAACTTCGCCCCACTTAACCGTGAATGCAGCTTCCGACAGGGCGTAAAATCCGTCGAAGGATTTACTTACGCCCTTCAGATGAATGGCATTCTGCTTACTCATTTCTGGGTAATCACCCCGTCAATGAACCAGTCCATTTGCCACAGATCACCGTCAGAAAGTACTTCGCCTTCTTTTACGCGCAGATTGCCGTCACGGTCTTTCAGTGGGCCTGCGTAAACCTGGAAAGTACCGTCCATGATAGCTTTGCGTGCAGCCATAATTTTCGCTTCTTCTTCGGCATCTACACCTTTACCACAGCAGGCGATATCAGTACCGCCTTCACCCATAGACAGCAGAGCGCCGTATGGCTTGGTGATCCAGTTGCCGGCTTTGATTTTTTTCAGTTCGTCGATCAGGAAGCGATCCCATACCCAAACAGAAGAACATACGGTTGCTTCCGGAGCGAATTCACGGAAATCACGGTGGTGACCAGTACCTTTAACACCATTTTCCTGAGCCACAATCTGTGGAGTAGGGGTGTCAACGTGCTGGCCAATTGCATCAGCACCCTGGTCGATCAGAGCCTGAGTCGCAGCACGCTCTTTGGTTGGATCATTCCATGCGCCGGTGTATACCGCCGTCACGGTGGCGTCCGGGTTCATCGCTTTAGCGCCCAGCTCATAAGCATTGATGGTCCAGTTCACAACACCAAATGGGTTGGCAGCAACAAAGCCCAGCTTGCCGGTCTCAGATGCAGCGGCTGCAGCCATGCCGCACAGGTACTGACTTTCATAAGTACGGCCATAGAAAGAAAGCAGGTTAGGCCCGTTGGTGGTGCCTGACGCATTCAGAAAGGCAATTTCCGGATATTCCTCAGACAGTTCTTTGAATGTGTCGGAGTAACCGAAGGCGGTACCGATAATAACGTTGGCGCCACGCTGGATCAGACGTTTAACCACAGGACGGATTGCAGAAGCAGCTTCCGCAACGTTTTCCACGTACTGAATTTTAATGCCGAGCTCTTTTTCCATATTCAGGCGGGCTTCATCGAAAGCCTGAGTCCAGCCGCCATCGTTACGCGGGGAGATATACAGCATGGCTGCTTTCATATCACCTTTGATGGTCAGGCCTTCTGCATGACTTGTCGTCTGGAAAAATAACAAAGAACATGCAATCGCAAATGCGCTTATAAATTTTTTCATCTGTTTTTCCTGAGTAGCGTTTTTAGTGGTTTTTACGGGTTATCAATTTTCTTGTTGTCTTCTTGCTGTCTTCTTGTCGGTGCGTTCACATCATGTAGTTAATGCGAAAAACATTGCCTTCCGGATCCAGCAGTACTGCCTGATACCAGTTGTAATAAGTCTCGTAGGGTTCCTTGATGAGTGTCGCTCCCATCTCGAGCGCTTTGGGTACGTAAACGTCAACCTCGTCTTTTGAGTCAACGTCAATATTGAGCAGGAATTTACAGCCTTTGGTGTCGGCCTGGTCGCTGAGTTTCAGCAGGTCATAGGCATCCGGGGCGTTAAAGCCAATGCAGCTTTTACCGGTATCCAGTCCGCGGAAAATAGGTGATTCAATTTCGGGGATCTCCCTGAAACCAAACAGGTCACGATAAAAGCCACTGAGCGCGACAATGTCATTGGCGAAGATATTCACATAAGACAGATGACTCATTACGCAGCTCCCTTGGTGCCACCAAAGGTGGTCTGTTTAACGAATTTCGACAGCAGGTGATCGCCAGAGGATATCGGAGGGTACTTGGCTGTTTCGCCTTCTTTCAGACAGCCCGGCAGGCATTCAATAATGGCGTCATAATTAGGCTGGTGAAAGAACACCACAGACTGGCGTGGCTTGCTGGAGTTAATATCTTCGGGTGGATTGATCACGCGGTGCAGTGTTGAAATCCACTCATCGTTGGTCCAGTTCATCATCAGATCGCCGATATTAACGACGAAGGCGTCTTCGACATACGGCACGCTGACCCATTCGCCGTTGAAGTTTTTCACCTGCAGGCCACCGGGGGAATTATCCGGTTTTACAATGGTGAGTGAACCGTAATCGGAATGCGCGCCGGCACGCATCTGGCCATTCTCAATATCTTCAGGTTTAACGACCGGGTAGCTCAGCGTGCGCAGCATGCTGATTTCTTTGTCGATTTTGTCGTCGAAAAAGTTTTCATCCAGATCGAGAGAAATTGCAAAAAGACGCATCAGTGAGCGGGCGAGGCTGCTCATTTCCGCAAAGTAGTCGGAGTAGGTCTGCTTAAATGACGGGTTGTTTTCCGGCCATACGTTCGGTGCGAAATGCGGACCGGCTTCGGCACAGGTGTGGTAATCATCGGCAGGAACATCAATCGGGCCGACAGAGAAAGATTCTTTTAAATCACCTGGTGCGGCTTCTTCCAGTGAGTAAGACAGGCTTTCTTCTGCGACCGCACTGTAACCGCGTACCATTTCCGGAGCTGGTCGGTCGACTTTGCGTTTTTCTTCCACTGGCAGATTAAAGAAGTCCTGGCTTTCTTTGTAGATCCGGTCCATCAGGTCTTTTGGTACCTGGTGATTGGTAATAACCAGAAAGCCAATGTCTTTGCAGGCTTTACCAACGCTGGCGGCAACCTGGGCTTTACCTTCCGGCGTACCGCTGAAATACGGCTGAAGATCGATAACGGGGACCTGTTCCAGTTTCACACTAAGACTCCTCTTTTGCGTTCGTATCAACCAATGCGGTGGCTGATTAAAAAAACATTAAGGCAGTGTTTATGCCAAGTGGCTGAAGGCCGCATAAAACATAGGCTCGGCAAATAAAGCGAAATAAAAGTTAGACCGTTTGGTCCAATAACGGGCATCTGACTAAATTGTAAGCACCAGCAAAGCGCAATAATTAATCAGTTGGTCAGGATGCTGTCGACCAATAACCGCTCAAGATTTGCCAGTGTAGTGTTGAAAAATTCTTTGTCGGCAAGGGTTTTGCCAGTGACAGCTTCGACCTGAGCGCTGAAGTCCGAATAGTGCTGAGTGGTTGCCCAGATAGAAAAAATCAGATGCATTGGGCTTATGCTGCGGATCTTGCCACTGTCTATCCAGTGCTGGATAACCGTGCTTTTATCTTTGACCAGATTGCGCAATGAGGTAGACAGGGTTTTATTCAGCAGCGGGGCGCCCTGAACAATTTCCATGCAGAAAAGTCGTGATTCAGCCGGGTGGTCGCGGGCAATTTCAAGCTTGGTGCGAACGTAGTGGCGCAGAGCCTGCGCGGGCTCCTGCTCGATACTGAACAGGGTTAATGGTTCGAGCCAGTCGTCTAACAGGCTCTCCAGTACCGACAAATATAAATGTTCTTTGCTTTTGGAATAATAGAAAAGGTTGGCTTTGGAAACATCGGCAACGGCAGCAATCTGATCCATGCTGGCTCCGTGCAGACCGTACACAGAAAATACATCCAGCGCAGCGGACAGAATCCGGTCACGTTTTTTTAATGCGTTACGCTGGCGGGGCTTAACAGGATCATCGAGCGATGACTTGTGATCGGTCTTGCTTGCGCTCTCTTTCATTTTCCAGGCTCCTGATTTCAGACCTGCTGTTTTTCAGCTTCAGTCTGTTGCATCTGGCCTGCAAATATCGGTCCGCAATATAGGTTGGAAATAAGTTCGAAATACAGGTCTGCAAAAACAGGAGACCGAAAGGGATATTCGGCTCCACTGTTTTTACAATGAGATCAGGATTCCACTAATACACCAATACCAGCAGTAACGGCGCTGGATAAATGATGGGCGTGAATCTTACTCATGGTGCCTTTCTGGCAGTAAAGTAAAACGCGCTGAGCAGGATATTTCTGCGTAATGTCCGCAATGCGCGAATCCAGTTCATAGAAAGGAATGGTTTCGACCGTGTTATTGGTCAGCACTAATGGTGCGTCTTCCGCTTCCGCTGGGTGGCGGATATCGATAACAACATCGTGCAATGATGGTGTGGTCACCAGTTCAACCTGATCCAGTCCGGATTCTTCTCCGGCCAGTACGTTATCAATGCGCTGGTAAACGGTATCGTTAAGTGCCTGTTCAAGGACGGCAAAGTCGAATTTCTCTTCCGCCGCTTCAACTTTCTTGCGATCGCCGACCGTGGTTGGATTGACGGAGATGACGCCGCAATATTCCGGCATAGTGGCGGCGAAGGCCTCGGTACCGATGCGGCGGGCAATATCAATGATTTCCTGTTTATCCATGGCTGCCAGCGGGCGCAGCACCATGTGATCGGACACCTGATCAATGACAGCCAGGTTGGTAATGGTTTGACTGGCTACCTGAGCAACCGCTTCACCGGTCACCAGTGCGGGCAGATTCAGTTCATTGGCGACATGGGAGGCGGCGCGCAGCATCATGCGCTTGAGTACGACACCCATCTGGCTGGTATCGACGTTTTTCAGAATCTCTTCCACGACGCCTTCAAACGGCACGGTAACAAATTTAACCCGATGACTTTCGCTGTATGTGTTCCACAGGTAGTGAGAAACCTGCTTAACGCCAATTTCGTGCGCGCTGCCGCCTAGGTTAAAGAAGCAGAAGTGCGTCTTGAGGCCGCGACGGGTCATCAGGTAACTGGCCACGGTAGAGTCAAAGCCACCTGAAATCAGTGACAGCACTTCGCCCTGACTGCCCAGCGGGTAGCCGCCGAGACCTTTGATGGTGTTCTCAACAATCTGCAGTTTGTCATTACGGATTTCAGCCCGCACTGTCACTTCCGGCGCATGCAGCGAAACAGAGGTGGCATCGGTTTCTTTGAGAATGCCGCCGCCCATATAGATCTCTGCCTGATGCGAGGTGAAGTCATGCTGACCGGCGCGCTTGATACGGACACAGAAAGTCTTGCCGGCCACACGCTCGCGGTAGGCATCACGCACCAGCTGATAAGCGTCGTCCAGTGTTGAGAACGGGTGTTCGATGATTTCCAGAACAGCGGCGATGCCCGGCGTGTGCGAAAGAATCTGAATACTCTGGCGGCGGGTTGCTTCGTCATCGGCGTTCACCACGACCACCAGACTGTCCCAGCGATTCTGTACATCCGCAGAAATACTGTGGCGGCGGAAGAGGTTCTGCAGGTTCTGACGCAGTACCTTGGTCATCTGCTTGCGCACACTGGTGGATTTGATGGTGATTTCGGGAAACAGCTTGATTACGAACTTCATGGAAACGAGTGCCGGACGGTTGGCGGAAAAAGGGCGCAGATTATATAGCAAAGCAGCGAATCTGGCACCCACAGGTCAAGCCAGTCAGGAAATGATCCGAATGGCCAGACAGCTGAATAGGTAAATAGTCTGATCTGCCCGAAACGAATCGTGCAAACGTCACATAACTCTACTTTCTTGGTAGGTGCTTGGCTTGATAGGCGCCTGGCTTGACAGGTGCCTGGCCGGTGCAGTCAGACGGCTGCTCACGGAATCAGTTTACTGAATACCTGACAAGGAGAAGGGAATGGCAAAACGTATTGCACTTGTAACCGGTGGTACCGGTGGTATCGGCACAGCAATCTGCAAACAACTGACGGACGACGGCTATCAGGTCGTGGCCGGCTACTACCATGGCGGCAGTCATGAAAAGGCGCAGGCCTGGCAGGCCGATATGAAGGAGGCGGGGTATGACATCGCCCTGGCCTTCGGCAATATTCGTGACTGGGATGGATCGGAAGCCTGTGTCGCTGGCATCCGCAAGGATTTCGGCAGTATCGATGTGCTGGTCAATAATGGTGGTATTACCCGCGACACCACGCTCAAGCGCATGAGTAAAGAGCACTGGCACGACGTAATCGAAACCAACCTGACCTCGGTCTTTCATATGACCCGCCACGTTATTAACGACATGCTGGAAAAGAAATGGGGCCGGATCATCAATATCTCATCCATTAATGGTGAGAAAGGTCAGTTTGGCCAGGCCAACTATTCAGCCGCTAAGGCGGGCATGTATGGTTTCACCAAGGCGGTTGCTCAGGAGGTGGCCAGCAAAGGCATTACCGTGAATACCGTTTCCCCGGGCTATATCGCAACCAGTATGATCATGGATGTGCCGGAAGATATCCGTGAGCAGATTAAGCAGGGTATCCCGGTTGGTCGCTTTGGTACACCTGAGGACATTGCCCGGGTGGTGAGCTTCCTGGCGGCAGACGCAGCAGGTTTTATTACCGGTGCCAATATCTCAGCCAATGGTGGCCAGTACATGCATTAATCCGATCTCTCCTCATCAGTAACTTTGCCGGGGTTTCCCCGGCTTTTTTGTCCGAAAGCTTTGTGTCCGAAGGTTTTGTGTTCACCAGCCTAAGGGGCTGACTCACAGCTCTGGTTTGAGCTTTTTATAGCGCGCACTGGCATGACGTTCGCGCAGTTCGGTATCAATGTAGCGGTCGGTGGTTGCCATGCTGGCGTGACCTGCATCTTCTTTAACGTGCTCTTTCGGGCGAAATTTAACATCCTCAGAAATGCCGGTATGGCGCAGCCAGTGCACAGTGGCGACCTTCAGCTCCTGCGCTTCATCTTCCAGACCTTTGCTGCGCATACTGGCAAAGGCAGCATCAAAACAGCGCTGCACCAGGTAACGGATCTGGCGGGTGCTGGTCACCGGTCCCCGTCCTTTGATTTTGGGTACCAGCGGCGTTTGCTCGCCAACATACGGGTAGCGTGACAGCTGCAGAAACTCGCGGTAGCGACGCAAAGCAGCCAGCATGTCATCAGATACAGTCACCAGTCTCGCTTTATTGCCCTTACCAACCACTCTCAGCCACCAGTTACCGTCTGCATCGGTATGAAAATCACCCATTACCGGAGTAGAGCGCTCATCGGCGACCAGTTCCGATATCCGCAGGTACATACCAAACAGCAGACGCATCACAAACAGTGAGCGTTCGTGCTCTGTGGGATTGTCAGCCGCCATCTGCTCGACAGTTTCAAGGATAAAGTCCCACTGCAGATTGGACAGGCGGCGCACCGGCTCCTGATAGGCGTGTTTCTGCAGGAATTTACTCTTCTGGCGGATCAGCGCTACCGGATTAATGCGCAGGTAATCTTCCTGCAACAGGTAATTGAAGTAGGTCGACAGTACCGCAAACAGGGCCTGCAGACTTTTTTGTGACAGGGCAAATCCGGTTCCTGTGTGGGAGTCCGGTTTTTTAACGAAAGGGCGCCAATCGGGGTTAACCTCGCGTTCGCCTTGCTTGTTCTTAAAACGGGCTACCTGCTTAGTGCCGATCCAGGCAGCAGGAGGGGACTGGCAGAAGTGAACGTATTCCTCCAGATCCTGACGGCGCAGCTCACCCAGGCCAACGCCGCGCACAAGCCAGCACCATTGCAGCAGACGCTCAACTTCCCGGCGGTAGCTGTTAAACGTCGCGCTGCTGCCGTTGTAGCTGACCAGAAAGCTGAAGCTGTGAATCAGATCTTCAAAAGCGCCAGCGATAAGATTGATGTCCGGATTACGTTTGATAACCGAGCGCGCAGCAGTAAGGGGATTACCCAGATGTTCGAGCTGATCAATGAGTGGTCGGGGGGCTGACTTCAGATGTGGATTCATTAAATGGATGTCTTTGCCGTTACGCGGTGCATGTTTACAGGGATTATAAATTATCGGAAATATATGCCAGATTGTGTGACGCTGTTAACCCTTTCGTGCATTTCTTTACAAACAAAGGCGACGTCAGATCAGGCGAATTACGCCATGTCTTTCACTATAAATCATCAAGAAGTAGCTTTATCTATGTCTTATAAGGTATTGAAATATATGGTTTAAAGTAAAACTCCAGTAATTTTCAGATTGGACATTTCTGAAATATTTCAGAACGGGCGTTTTACAGCCACAGAGCTGGACTCAGACAGCAGGCGTAACATAAGCCCCGGGCACTTTTACGTAGAATTATCAGTCAGTTATCTCAGGCATTACAAAAAAGCCTGATGAACAGGCCGATAAATGCATTCGTGAAACTGAGGATGAGCACTATGAGTACACATTTGAACGCGCATTTGAAAGCACATTTAAGAGCACCGAAAACACTCCTGGCCACGCTGCTGGCGTCACCACTGATTCTTGCCGGCTGCGGCAGTAGCAGCAGTAGTTCATCCGGCGATACCGGCACCGGCACCGTCAGCGTTGCCGTTACTGATGCGCCGGTAGACAGCGCAACCGGCGTGGTTGTGACCTTTACAGGTGTCGCCCTGAAACCGTCCGGCGGCAGCGAAATAGAGATTCTGTTTGATGAGCCAAAGCAGATTGACCTGTTAGCCCTGCAGGCAGCCGATCAGAAGGCATTCTGGATGACTATGAAGTGCCGGCGGGCGACTACAACTGGGTTCGCCTGATGGTCAGCGCGGAGCAGGATGGTGTGATGGATTCCTATCTGACGGATGATAATGGCGCTCAGACCGAGATCTATGTGCCAAGTGGCTCCCAGCGCGGGCTGCAGCTGGTCAGCGGGTTTACTGTTATGGCCGGCACTACAACCGATTTCACTATTGATTTTGATCTGCGCAAATCCCTGACCAACCCGAATGGTCAGGACGGCATAAAGCTGAACCCAGCGCTGCGTCTGATTGATAATGCCCAATATGGCACGATCACCGGCACCATTGATGGCAACCTGATCACCGAAACCTGCGCTGATGCCAGTATCAATGATGGTGCGGTTTACGCTTTTACCGGTACGGATGCGACCCTGGCGGATACCTCAGGCGCAGAAACCGATCCGCTGACAACAGCTCTGGTGAGCTACGACACTGAGACCGCAGCATACACGTATGAACTGGGCTTTATGCCTGTCGGAGACTATACGCTGGCGTATACCTGTCAGAATGCTGAAGATGCCCCTGAAGCTGTTGATGAGATCATGTTTAATGGCTCAGCCAATGTGACTATGGTCAGTGGCGAAACCGCAACTCAGGATTTCATAGCTCAGCCTGACTGAGGTTTTGCCAAAGCTTTGAATCGGGGGCGTGATGCAGGACGTTGAATTCTGATAATGGATTCAGAGTATGAAGGCAGTACAAGCTGAGAAAACGGGCCACAGCGCCCGTTTTTCCTTGGATTTCACTTGTTCCGATAATATCAATTATCGGAATTATCAAAGCTGGATACTTCCGCCGCCAGCCGGCGCTTTTGCCCCATTTTTGGGTTCTGCACTCGACTGGCGGTCAATCTGCTTTTTATAACATTTTGTTCTGAGGAGTTTTTTCTATCGGATTTCAGTTATCAATTAGAAAAGCTGAAATTGCTGATATTTTGTACAGAATTGCCGGTTCCCTGGTCATCATAGGTTGCGACCGACTGCAGGTAAACCCGGTTGTTGTTGCCCTCGATATCCATCGCGGCAACGTCTCCCCAGATCACAAACAGGTTACCGTCACCCGTAATTATGACCTGATCCGCGTCGCCGTTCACATACGCGGCGTTATCGGTTCCCGTAGTGCCAACGCCTGCCAGATCATCAGTGATACAGACGCGGCTGCCGCTGTCCTGGATTTCAACGGTTGCGCTGCTGTCTGTCGGTTCCAGTACATAAAGCTGATCATCATCATAGACAAAGGCACCCTCAGCGACTGGCAAAGGCTGACCATTGCCGCAGAGCGAAAGCGCCTGGGTAAACTGGTCTGTTTCTGAATTGGAAGAGCTGGAAGAGGAACCGCCACCGCATGCGGTTAAAGAAACGGCCAGGACGGCCATCAGGAAAGGTGCTTTCATTATCGTTCCCTTTTAATGAGTTGAGGAACAATAGTACCGGTTAGTTTTTGCCTTGCATAATCTCCAGAGCAAACAGGCGACGATCCAGGCGCCAAAGCCCGGCCACCGCCACCCATATTCCCACATCACCACCGGCCTGCAGGTATTGTAAAAGCCCGTCCATCAGCCCTGGATCAACTGCGTGCCAGTGTCGACGATAGCGCCCACCTGTTCAGGTGACAGAGTGATGCCCAGCAAACTGGTACCAACTACAGCAGCCATACCCAGAGCGAAGCGGGTACGCGGGTGTTTTTTGTTCTTCATAAGCTGGCGCATTTTCAGCGCTGCCAGGATAAGTTTCATTTTCACTGTACTTTTACCTTTTGGCTGTCGGTCAGTGCCTTGGTGACATAGTGCGAGACAATCGCAGCAATGACAGCCGCCGCTACCTGAGAAATGAATTTATTGTTCATTGTGCTACCTGGTTAAAAATTGGAATATCCGGCCCTGGTCTAGGCCCGCCCTGGCGCAGCCGCGCCCCCTGCTCTGCGTTCGTTCCCTTGATCCCGTTAATTCCGGTTTCACTACCGAAAAACTCTGCAATGCTGTCTATCGTATCGAATACACCTTCGGCGGCATTGTATAACCGGTCTTCGCCAACAATGTTTTCCGCAGCCTGGTTTATCAGGTTTTCACGGCTCATAGGGTTAAGTTTCGTCTGCGCTACTTCTGCAGCTTCTTTGCCCAGTGACGTAACTTTGCTGTATACCCACCAGGCAGCCAGCCCCAAAGCTGCGTACTTAATCAGGGTTATCTGCGCTGGTGTGATGTTCTTAAGCATAAGCAAACCCCGATACCGCCATATCGATTCCTGTATTAATCAGGTCATCACTGTACGGCTGCTGCCCGTTTTCGTGTTTGATAATGGCCTTAACCAGCTCCGGGAGTTTAGCGACTACCGAGAAACTGGTGTCTGGATCAACACCCAGAGCACTGGCCACACTCGATACATAAGCGCCAGTGTTGTTTTCAGTGCTTGGCGCATATCGGGAAATAATTCCGGCTACGGTGTTCAAACCATAAAGGCTTTCGTAGTTCATCAGCAGGCGTGCTAAAGCACGAATACCAAATTCCGGAGAAATGAAAATTGCAAAATCTCCATCATTCCCGTTCTGGCCTTCCCAAGTGTTTTGCCCTTTGTCGCGGATATTGCCGGGGTTCTTATTCCGGATTCCGCGAACGGTTGAACTGAGTGTTTTCTTTGCACCAGCAATCAATAAAACCAAAATGGCAGCCCCTATTAAATAGTTACGATTCACGCGAACCCGGCCAGGCTTAGCCCGGGCCTACCTCTGTAATACTGCCGCCAATGAAGTACAGCGGGTGATTCATGTCACGGGCTACTGACAGAGCTTCGTGATTATCATCGCTTACCTTTTCGCAGATGTAATTCGACGTGCCGACCTGCCCTGAAAATAAAAAACAATTATCAGATGGGAAAACCTGAAAGCTGGTGATTCTTTTACTTTTTTCTTCGTACTGAATAAACATTATCCGACTCGCCATATATCACGAATATAAACTGCATTTGCGGTGGTTGCGTCAGGGCTTCCACCCCTGCCGCGCAGCATTACTCTTTTGGTGTCAAATGCATAGCTGATAGATACTTCCAAAAAAGCATCACCATGGATCGTGATTACATCGTCCCAATCTTCTGTTGGATTTATGTAAAGCGTCACGACATTGTGTGCTCCTGAGCTATCCCACGTATGAAAACGGTAAAACCCATTTTTTAAGTTAACTATATTTATTGCCCCAGCATCACCCGTCCATATCAGCTCTGCTCGCTCCGGGTCAAACTTTCGCGGCGCATAACCGGCCATCAGTTCAAGTACTCCATCACAGTTACGTTTTGATCCGATGCTGATTCAACCCATAATTCTGCTGTGCACTCATGTTCAAGCACGCCGTCTACCGTAAACCCTGCTGTTGCTACGCCGTCGACATAAACAGAAGCCGTTGTTTCTGTTGTGACTAAGGCCGTCCGCCGGCGGGCATCTGGCGCCATGATTTGCACGCGCGTTCCTGCTGTCAGTGGGTATTCATTAATGGCAATTTCAGAAGCACCGCGGGAAATAGACTCAATTACCAGGTTGCCATTCACGCCCAACCGGTTGTCATAGATCGCGAGTTCTGAATAAGCCAAGGTAATGGTCTGGTCAGATTCGCTAGTAATCATCGCAGACTCAAACAGCGGAAATTCTGCGCCGACATTGGCCAAAAGGTCGCCGTTTTTATTGTCCTTCTGTTCCAGTGTCTGAGTTTCGATTGCAACCGGAAAAGCGGCTTCCAGCAGGCGCACAAAACGACCGCGGCCGATCTGCAACGGAATGCCCGCCTTTAATGGAATATTGAGAAGCAGCTTCATTATTTACCCCGGCTTAAAATAAAACCCAGCACGGCAACGACTCCCAGCACGGTCATCGCTTTGACCATTAACTCAGCCGTGTTTGTGCTTTCGCTTGTACTCATGTTTTTGGCAAAGCCCAGCGCCTCAGATGTGGCGTTGGCTCCATTGATCAATACCTGGTCAGTAAAGTTGACCAGGCTATCGATCACAGACGAATTACTGTCCAGCGCCTTGCTGCCAAAATTAAACGCATCCTTTGACATTGCCCCGGACGCATCCAGGGCCGCCCGCACCGCGTCGTTATTGGCCAACAAAGCGTTATTTGCAACAGATGTTCCCGCCGCCACCGCTCCGGCGTCTGTTGTCACATAGTTGACGTTCCCGCCGTATGAAATCGCGCCAGAGTTGTTTTCTGCAGCGCTGTCTGTGCCGATGTTGTAATTTTCGGTGTTTGATTTGCTGTTGCCGCCGCCGAATAAACCCACGTTAGCGCCCCCGCTTCATCATAAAACCGATACCCAGCACAGCGACAACCGCCAAAGCGACATAGGGTAAATATTTATCCCGGCCACTTTCCGCCTGTTGCTCGCCTTTAATCGCGTCATAAAACCCGGCGTTGGTAGACTGCAGATAGCTGGCTAAATCCAGCCCGGCCGCTCCCTGGGTACCGATATTAATAAACTGCTTGGATACTCGATCCGCGCTGCTCGTTTCGGTATTGCCGCTGTTTCCGGACGTGGCAGAGGCACTGGAACTACTCTGAATGCCACCGCCGCCGGTGCTGATACCTGGAACCATTTAGCCCCCTATCGCTTGCTGGCCATGGCAATTCCGACCAGCGCAATAAGCACCAGGGCACCGCCGCCGATATACAGCATTTTTTTGTCGATCACCGCCGAATCTTTCGGCGTTTCTCCGACAAGTTCACGCCGTTGGGTGGCAGGCTTCACAGAAATCGGATCGCCCTGGTTCTGATATTCCACCTCAGAAACATGGCGGGCCGCGACCTGTTCAGCATGAGCATTGACGAAGCTTGAAGCCTTAGCCACTTCCGCATCTGTGTACGCCTCAAGAATACGGTCAGCAGCGCCGCCAACCTCCCGGTATGCTTTATCCCACCAACTCATAAGGCCCCCTTACAGTCCGGCATAGCTGTCGAAATATTCAACAACCAGCGGAAAAGTTGCCGCGTTATCCAGGTCAATGGTAAGACGGAAATCCTGCACACCTTCAGTAATGAGCGCGTCATACTGAGAGCCGCGTCCAATGAATGACATGTGAGCAAAACCGGTTTGTGCTTTCACCCACTCTGCATACGCGTCGTGCAGCTCTCCGGTTGAACCTTCAACCACTTTCAGGCTGTCCAGTTCCAGGCGCATGGCGGCAACATCTGCAGTCTGCAGGTGCATGCCAGCAATGGCAGCGGAACGCGTCGGAATGTCAGCGATATCCTGTTCACCGCCCTGGGCGAAAGTCTGCGGGTATTGCTTGATTTTTGTTATCACACCAAGGTCACGACGGGCAGTAGTGCGCGCCTTGATATCGATATCTCCGGCGGCAGGTGCTGCAGCATCGATATCCATCACAATGGCAAGGGTGTCCACGTCACCGGTGCCCAGCGCAAAGTTTTTACGCTCTTCAATTTTGTTCAATTCCGGACGGTAGAACCAGAAAGCCAGAACGTCTTCACGGTCAGATAGTGGGCGACCATAGTGCGCATTCAGCGCCTGCAGTTGTTCGCCATCTTTGAGCGACCAGATAGGCTTACCGCGCACTTCAACTTTAATGTTTTTCAGGTGCGCCAGTGTCAGGCCGTTTTTCAGGTATAAGAAAAACACCTCATAGGTCGGGCCGATTGCCGGACGCAAGGCAAACTGAGTGCCTGGTACTGGGGTGTTCTTCTTTGGAACTTTGATATGCAGCATCGGCTGTTATCCCTTCGTTAGTTACTCAGAAAAACAGCGCTTAGCCGTTTACCAGTTGCTTGGTCTGCGGCAGCTTGTTCAGTGCTACAACGATCAGAACGGCAACGCCCACGGTTGCCCAGTTAATGTTTTTCATTGCTTACCTTCCCGTCTGGGTAATTGTTAATTTGCCCTTTCAGAAAAGAAAAAAGCGCCGGATTAATCCAGCGCTTTTTAGTGTGGGAACCTATAGGTTCAATTTTTATATTTCAGCTGGTGTTTTTCAGCTTGCTGGCCGCTTGTTTCGTCCAGATACCAGAACTGCAACGGCATTAATTGCCGGACTTCATCCAGTGGAACGTCCAGCAGTTCGGCAAATTTTTTAATATTCGGCCCCTTCTGGCCGCCGATCCAAAAGCGCCCGCACTGGTCATATACCGTTTTGGGTATCTCTTGCGGTCGTTGCGTCACTGCATGAATGCGCGCCCCGTACTTTCTCCCCTGGTTAAATAACTTCCGCAGATTCGGTGCCGCACGCCCCACGGTTTCAACCGCCTGGGCCAGCTCTTCGATAACCACATAGGTTGGCTTTTTGCCATCCAGTACGGCCCACACAACCGCCGCCCACCACTCGAATGATTCCGGGCTGCTGTCACCATCCCAGCCAATCCGAAAGCCCCTGCCAGAATTTACACCCCGCTTTACAGCGTTAATGAATTTGTTTTTGTCGTCGTAGTAGGTTGTTCCCTTGTCGTGGTCGTGGCTTTCATCCCACAACAGGCAGCGAACACCGCGACCAGGGGCCGCGCTGTTCTGTTTCAGTGCCTGGCTTTTACCTGTGCCGGACTTGCCGACATACAACGTGTGTTCATTAGGCAGCTTGGGGTTCGGGTTCTTTGCCATCTGCCGCCCCCTCTGCTGCCTCTTTCACTTCCTTGGCTTTCATCGCCTTAATCTGTTGCCAAACGGCAAACCCGGCAAGGCCAACAGCACCGGCAAGTTCCAGCTCTTCTTTGTAGGCTGCCATCCAGGGTGGCATTCCACCCGCGTTATATTTCATCAGCACAGGTGCCAACTTTTGGATAATGGCCTGCTTCTGTACAGGGGCAATTTGTACGCCCGGGTACATCATGGACAACGCCGCCTCAATCACTGACACGGTGACCATGGCAGATGCTGCAGCCTGTTGCTGTGCTGCGTCTGCTGCTGCCTCTAACTGTTGCTGTGCTGCGTCGTCTGCGCCTGGATCATAATCACCCGGTTCCGGTTGCTCTTCCGGTTCCTTCAGGTTGTCCAGTTCGGTTAAATCGTCTTGCTGTTCTGGTTGTTTTTTATCAGTCATGGTTCACCCCTTTTGGTTAATGATTCAGGCCATCGGCCCGCCACCGCCCTTGGTTAAAATGAAAAGGCCAACGGCCAGCAGGCCCGCAAAAACAGGCATGAACGAACCAGCGGCCGCGGCTTTTTTCGGTTGTGTCTGCGGTTGTTCCGGTTCTGGTTTCGGTTGTTGTTCCGGTTCTGGTTCGGTTGTCTCTTCCGGTTCTGAATCCAGCACCGGCGCGGGTTCGTTCGGTTGTTCCGGTTCTTCGCTCAGGTGTTCACAGCCTGGCCGCGGTGTCATTGCCTGGCGCCATTGCTTCTGGATCGCGGCACCGGTGCGCTGATCACATCCACATTCACAGCGCTTGTACAGTAGCCCCCGGCCCTTGCCGCGTTTGGTTTCGTGCAGGCTGGCCACAGTGTCGCAGTCAGTGCACTGCATTGTTCCCACCACTGGGTTATTTGTTCGTGTCATCGTTTGTTAGCCCTCCCAGACCAATTCGCCGTTTTGATCGGCAACCAACACACTGCAACCAAGCGCCTGCAGTGCGTTTAATGCCTGAGTCAGGCTCATTTCACATTGCCCGTTTTCGTGCCTGGACCAGCACCCGTTAGACACGCCAACAGCCGCCGCCAAGTCACCCTGTTGCATTTTTAACGCTCGCCTCTGCCGGCCGATTGCTTCCCGCAGTTTTTCTCTTGCCATCAGATCACCCCCATTCTGAAATCATCCGCTGTTTTGTCATCGTCATGGTCTGCCCATTCCGGAATTGTCCCCGCCCGTAGCGCTGCCCAGTATTGTTCGCACATGCCCTTGAACTTATCGGCGCGGGCCCGCCATAGGCTGCGCCGCATTTCCTGTAAATATGGCCCTTCTGGTTTCTCTGCTTCTGACCACGCGGTTCCCCGGTCTTTTGCAGGTAGCCAGTTGCTTACAACTTTGCCGGTTGTGTCTTTTGCCCATGTGAAGAACTCCGCGACCTTATGCACGCCCGTTATCACTAATTGATATTTGCTTGGCCGGTGTGGGATATCCGGGTTTTTGTTCAGATCATTGCGCATTTTTTCCAGTGCCCGCCCAATGTTCTGGCGCTTCCTGGTTTCCTCTTTTGGTGTTTCTTCCAGCAGTTCTTTCAGCCGGTTGCGCTGCTGTACCTTATTGCCATGTGAAAACAGGAAATGGTCATAAACGTCTCTGATAAGCGTCCCCATCAGTCCGTTTTCATATATTCCGACTAAATCCCAGTCCGGTGCCCGGGCCTCTGCGCTGATCCCGTAACGGTTGCCGCGCACAATGCCTTGAGTGCTTACGCCGTCTTCATCCTCAGCGCCCTTTGTCATGTATCCGGCTGCTTTCGCCATGTATGCTCCGGCACATTCCGGTTCTTTTATTTTTTCCAGGTGTGCAAAGCCCTGGCCCCACATTTTTTCCAGACGTTTAGCCCAGGCCTGAAAATCACGGAACGGCACGCGCCAGCGCATCAGAATGTGAATGTGCGGGTTGTCCTGGCCTTTTTCGTTTTTCGGGTTCTCTACCACCCAGCAATATTGAAGTTTCTCCCGTACCGGCTGACCTTTTGGCGGCATGCCATCGGTGGCCACCATATCGCCTTTCCAGCCTATTATTTTTGACGGTGCGCCGCTGTGAATCAGGCCCTCATGTTCCTGCAGCCATCCGCGCTGATACATTTTCTGCGCTGCATCCCAGAACCGTGACAGCTCTTTTTGCACGGTCTGAAATGTCTGATCGTAAGCCCCCCGGCCTGATTCATTGGCCATAAGTGCTGGCAATACGTTCCAGGGCATAGGAATGTAAATTTCCCGGTTTCCTACCAGGCGGGTGACCGCCGGGCTGTACCGTCTGGTTTTCTCGTTGAATGCCAGCTCTGTGCATGGCCCATGGTTTTCTCTGATTTCCACGCGGCAACGGGCTGCCGTATCCAGTGTGAGCGTTAAGAACGTAGAAAAGCCGCCCTTTTTCAGCGCCATGAATCTGCAGCTATCGCTGATTTTTCTCGCGCCTTCCAATGACAGTCTTTTGGTATACCGCGGCCCGGCTTGCTCCGGCGGCAGGCAGTTAATAGCCTGGTAAACCTTGGTTCTGATCCTGTATTCATCTGCCCAGGTGCGTTTTTCAACAACAGCACAGGATCCGGACTCATACCGGCGAACCCGGATAATTTCGCCGGTTGTTAAATCTACTTTGTGAGTTTGCTCTGATCCGTCACCAATAAAGGTCGGGTCATAGGTAGGCAGCGGGTTTTGGTCGTACCCTTCCTGCTTCCCGTTGCGCTCGTCAAACATCCACAGCATTCCGCCGGGCTTTTCTCGTTTGTATTCCTGGCCTGGTGGCGCTGGGTAATCGATATCCGCCAATCGCTGCCATTCAGACAAACCGCGCTCGTCACCAATGGCTGCAATTTTTTCCCTTGCATCCTGGCGGGCCAAAAACCCGTCTGTGTATTTAATACCGGCGTGTTCTTTCAGGATTTCGGTGGAATTTTGCTCTGTCGGAGATTTGGCCGCCTTGACTAGCCTATGCGCCTCCGCTCGCTTCGCGGCTGCGTCGCTAGTCGCGTTCCGCTCATCCTGCGCTCTGATCTGGCGCATGGTTATTCCGTCAGGAAAGACAAAATCAGGGTCAACAAAAAAACCCGCTTTTGGCGGGTTATCTAAGAATTTATTCACGCTCAATAACTTTAATATTTTCAATGTTTAGCATTGCTTAGCTTTTCTTTTGCTTGACATAAAAACTCATTTTCAAGAGCTTCAAGCATATCGCAGTCATCTAGTTCAATTCCATTAGCAATGATGTCTTTTAACTCACCCTCTGTTGCATCTTTTAGCATGTCAGCTACGAATTCATTAATGTCCATGATTTCCCCACCGTTAAAACTCCACAAATCCATAAAACAATGACAACGCCACCGTGATAATAAGTAACGCCATCAATAACTAACTGAATCACAAACCAGCCCTCAGCATGGTCAGTCAGGGACTTTTACCCATGCCGCCAACGCCAGTTTTGAATAGAGATCGTTATATCCATCAAATGAATATTTTTTACCTTCTTTCTTTTCTTTCAGTAACGGGCTAAAGATTTCCGCCTCTATCATGGCTTCCTGTAAATATTCCAACTCTTCAACCGTCAGACGCAGTTCTACTTCTCTGTTTTTCATAACCCACCCCCGCAGTGCGGGCAGTTGCTGCCTCGCTTTCTGACCTGGTACGCCATCCATTCAGGTGCATAGCGTCGGCGCTCCTCGCCTGATCCGCCGCGCTCGATTGGCAAATGGTCCAGCCCCATGGCCCGCGCAAATTCCGGTGCGCTCTGAAGCTGTCGAACTATTTTTGCTTGCTGCTTGGCAGACCAACGCTCGGGACGTTTTTTAAGCATGGTCATTGCCTCTGAAGGAGAGAACCCGGCGCGTTGCATATAAAAAACCCGCAAGGATTTTTTTGTTTTACTCCAGGCAATCGCAAGGCCTGCTGATTCCAATATTCTTTTGCAGTTATTGCAGGTGCTGCTATCGGAATTTGGTACGGTAATTTTGTTTTCAGGATTAAGGCCACAGGCTGTCATATCCCACCCAGCCATCATGCAATGGGTAACCATGGAACCACCCCCGCAGACTGCAGACCATAGACAAACCCACCCAGCCAAAAGCCGTTCAAACAGGCCACGGCGTGACGCTGAAATGCTACTGAGTTAATCATTTATAAGGCCCTCGATATTCTTAAAAAGAATCCCGGCCGCTTTGCGAATGGCAACTCTGTGAGACGGCATCAGCTTTTGCCATGCCGTTAGGGATACTGACTCAGGGCAGTTTGCAGCCCGCGCTATCATCTGCCGTTCTGTCACGGTCATTCTTAACCAGGCCTGACTTTCCTGCAGGTTGGTGGGTTCCAGTGTCGCCAGTATTTCAGTGATGGGGCTTATTACGCCTGTAATGGTACTTTGGTGCATGTCCTGACCTCTCCTTCCCTTATTTTTAGTCCCGGCTGTAAAACAGTGCGGATGCCGTCGCAGAGCCGCACGTCAGTCAGGAACATGTATAGGATGTGGTCTACCGTGTACCACATGCAATGGTATACGCTTGTGCCTTGAAGCTGTTAAAACAACCGTTATTCCAAGGGGTTTTTAAAATGCGACTTCTCACCACCCGCCGCATAGTCGCCGCTCTTATGGATCGGTACGACATAGAGACAAAATATGGTCTGGCAAAGCTGCTCAGCGTCAGCCATAAAACGGCGCGGAATTGGGTGGATGAAGGACGGACAATGGACGATAACCAGGCCAAAAAAGCGGCCGAGTTATTAGACCTCGACTATGAATATGTCCTGATCTGTTTGCAGTTGGAACGATCTAAGAAAAACCCAGCAGCTATGCGGGCTTGGAAGAAAATCGCTGACTTGTGGGACGGTTCAAAAGTGGCGCTTATCGCGTTAATTTCTGCTCCTGCCATCGCTTCTTTTGTGGGTTCCCCTACCCCATTCTCCTGATCTTTCGATAATTACCAAGTCTATCAATTATCGGAATTATTATAGGTATTTCCACTCCCCGGTTTTCACTTCTTGTCGCTACTGGTCTGGCCCAACCCCAACCAGTAGTCAATTGTGTTTTTTTGAGAATCAGGTCTAATCCGTTTCCCTGCACCGGGCTTGCAAAGCATCTGGCGATTCGACAGCCTTCTCTGAAAAACCATTTCCACCATGTAATCATGTAAATAAGCTTTAAACGTTCTGCTGGGTCTCGGTAAGTCAGGGCTTCATTCCTTCATACATCATTCTTAAAACTTGATGAACCTGCTCCCGATGAGATTTCCAATCCAGTGGTTCCGTACGTGTTAAACGGATCATTTGCATATGGGCAAAATCGTTCATGTATCTTGCAGCCACCTCGAGATCAATATGTGAAGCAAAGTGACCGTGTGCTTTCATCTCTTCAAAAAAAGAAACAAGAGAACGGATTAACGCCTCATTGGATTTAATATAGGCTTCGGGCAGTGCCTCAACCTGACCAAACAACAGAGAAGGCATCATTTCTCGCCAGAGAGATGGAGAGCAGGATGTGAGCTCTTCATATGCAATTCGCCATTCCAGTTCGCAAATTATATTGACCGGATCATCTCTTTCCATATCAATCTGTGATTTAAATTTTTCAATAATAGGTTCCGGGTCGTAGTCTGAAATAAACTCGCAGAGTAACTCGTGTTTCGATGAGTAGTATTTAAACAAGGTCGGAACCGACATGCCTACTTCAGCAGCAATGTCATCGACCTTAACGGATTTATAGCCCTTTTCTTTGAACATGCGCAGTGCGGTTTCACGTATGAGTAGTTTTCTTTCCGCTTTCTGTTTTTCTCTCAATCCGCTCACTGGTTATCTACCTGGTTAAAACTATCGTTTACAAGCATTTTAAGTTATCTGAGACCGATGATGCCGAGTGTCAGTAATACTCAGAGTTATCAAAAAGGGCTCAACATAACGTACAACAAAGAGCGATGCCAAATAGCAGTCCACCACCACCACCCTTGCCTCTGTTTTCAAATGCATCTGTCGCCAATCTGATGAATGATGCCGATTGACAATCAAGTCATTTATCAGAGGAATATATTAAGGTGACTAAAATAATTTAGTAAACTTAACTTTTATGCTGATAATATAAAGCAATGTCGAACGCTAATCTGGAGTATTTATGTCCCAAATCGCTGATCTGATTATGAGGTCCGGCCGGTAAAAGCGTTGAATTTAGCCACTTCGCCTATAACCTATTGATAATATAAAGATATATTTACAATCTTCTGCCGCGTATTGTTTATCGAACTGGTGAATATCATTGGCCTGCCTACTTGAAAAACAACAATTACGCAGAGTTACGCGCCATATGCGTAATTACG
>NZ_DJIO01000075.1:53442-54020 GCF_002433655.1 Thalassolituus sp. UBA6592
GCGCCATATGCGTAATTACGCAAATCACAGGTAATGCAACCTATTGCGCAGTACAATTTCAGGGTCAAAGCGACGATTGTAGCTGCTTAAATTGCCCCTGTATGACTGCTTTTTCCTGAAGGATTACCTTGTTTTCGTCGGTTAGGAGCATCACCTTGTCTTGAGTTGCTTTCAGTGTGGCTTTGGCGGTTTCCAGTGATTGTGATAGCAAAGCCACTTCTTTATCAGCATCGGCTTTCTGGAGTTCAATCGCTGCCAACTGTTCGGCTAGTTTATCTTTTTGCTGCTGATGCTCCAGGCTCTTCGACAGTGCAACTTCAAGCTCGTTGTCCAATTTCTCTATGGTCCTGGCTTTTTCGCTCAATTCACGACTTAACCCAGTGCTGATCTGTTCGAGTTCCTCGGTGCTTTGTTGCTGTCGTCTATTTGTTTCAGTCTGTTCGGATATTCGAATCTCGGCTTGTGCAAGATGGCCTCGCAACTCCCGAAGCTGATCCTGCATCTGCTGATTGGTTGTGCGGAACTGTTCGCGCTCCTGTTGACGGTCTTCGGCCGTTCGCTGCTGGTAATGCTCGAAA
>NZ_DJIO01000125.1:0-37471 GCF_002433655.1 Thalassolituus sp. UBA6592
CCCTGTCCATCAATGAAAGGATATCGGTATGAAAATGGTTGAGCCATTAACACCATGGCCTCATAACAGGCACTGTCACCATGCGGGTGGTATTTACCCAGTACGTCACCGACCGTACGTGCGGACTTTTTATACTTGGCCGTATGCTTAAGCCCCAGCTCGCTCATGGCATAAATAATACGCCGCTGCACCGGCTTAAGACCGTCACCAACGTGAGGCAATGCACGGTCGAGAATAACGTACATGGAATAATTCAGGTACGCACTTTCGGTGTACTGTTTTAAGGACTGACGTTCAACGCCGTCGTCGGTATAGCTGATCTGATCTGTCATAGTTCCTCAGAGTCAGGTTTATCTCAGGAGTATTTAATACAATATTCCTGCAGGCGGTTAAATTTTCTGCCGGCAGACCTCAGTCTGCGCTGGCATATTGCTGATAAAAACTGTTGCCATCCATCGGACGTGCGTAGTGGTAACCCTGCATCCACTCACAACCAATCCGGTACAGCGTCTCTTCCTGTTCCTGCCGTTCAACGCCTTCAGCGACGACGGTCAGACCCAGGCTTTTAGCCATTAACACAATGGCACGGATAATTTCGTAATCGTTCACGTCATCGTTAATATCACGTACAAACGACTGATCAATTTTCAGCACAGTGACCGGCATGGATTTAATTTTGCTCAGAGATGAATAACCGGTACCGAAATCATCAATAGCGAATTCCACACCCATTTCACGCAGCTTATGTACCTGCTGATTTACCTCGGTGGTACCGGACATCATCAGACTTTCGGTCACTTCCAGCTCCAGCCACTCTGGGCGGAAATCCAGATGGTCCATGATGCCGGCTATGGTATTGGCAAAGCTGGCGTTGATCTGAATAGCCGAAACGTTGACGGCAATTTTATCCAGCTCCAGACCCTGCTCGCGCCAGAACATAAACTGCTGACAGGCGGAGTGGACGACCCAGTAACCTAACTCTACAATCATGCCGGTCGTTTCAGCCAATGGAATAAAATCCAGCGGCGAAATGGACCCGCGTACCGGATGAATCCAGCGCAGCAGTGCTTCCACCCGCCGCGGCCGGTCTTCGCCGACGTGAAACTGTGGCTGATAATGCAGCAGGAACTGATGACTTTCCATGGCCGAACGCATGTCCTGTTCCAGCGACATCCGTGAGTGAATGCTATCGGTCAGCTCACGGTGATAGTAGCAGTAGCGGTTACGCCCCAGCTCTTTGGCTTTATGCAAGGCGGCATCGGCGTTCCGTATCAGTTCATCAACCCGGTTACCGTGTTCCGGATAGATACTGATACCGGCACTGGCAAACACGCTCAGCATATGACTCTGCAAGCTGTACGGACGCGAAATCACCTGCAGCAGCTGTTCACATTTTTCCTGAATTTTTTCCGGTGTATCGACCTGAGTCAGAACGATAACAAATTCATCGCCGCCCAGACGTGCACAGATATCAGAATCCCGTACATTGGCATTCAGTCGCTGCGCTACGTCTTTCAGCAGCAGGTCACCGATATCATGACCTATGGTGTCGTTAATATCTTTGAAACGGTCGAGGTCGATAAACACCACCGCCAGAGATTCCCCACTACGGCGGGATAACTGCAGCGCATACTCAAGACGTTTATTCAGCAACAGGCGGTTAGGCAATCCAGTGAGAACATCGTGGTGCGCAATGTGTTCGAGATTCTCCTGCGCTTTTTTCAGGGCGGTGATATCACGACTTAAACCAAATACACCCTGTAATTCACCGTCCGGACTATAAATAGGCATTTTTTTGGTTTCGATCAGCATGGTCGAACCGTCAGCGCCATGCACCCACTCTTCGTTGGTATCGCCGCCTTTGCGGGTAATCGCTTCACGATCTTTCTGGCGGAAATATTCGGCGGTGTCTTTATCAAACACCTCATAGTCGTTGAGACCTATCGGATTGATACCGAAAAATTCATTATAGCGGCGGTTACTCAGCACATAACGTCCCTGAGTATCTTTATAAAACATCAGGTCCGGTACCGAATCGATAATATTGCGCATCAGGTCAGTGCGCTGATTCAGCTGTATATCACTCAGGCGACGGCGACGTGTTTCAAGATAAAAAAGCAGCAGAAAGGCAATCAGAATAAATATGATCAGCCCACTGAAGATGACCGCTCCGCTGTACTCTTCATAAAAAGCCGGTGCATCGTTGATCACGATGACGCTTTTCGGCAGGCTGACCTCCTGCAGGCCGTACTTTTCCAGCACTTTCATATCCACCAGCGTTTTGTAGTGGGTCTGCCACTCTGCTGGAATATCTCTGGCCGGATGTCCCGCCAGTATCTCCTGCGCCAGTTGCACCGCCATAGAAGCAGCATCTCCGACATCCGTGAATACGGTTCCTGCCAGCCCGTCACCGACACCCTGCTGCCACAGAGACCAGACCGGACTGCCGGACTGTGCGCTGATTCTTTCCACCGCCTGCGGCAACGACAACTGTACGCCCTGACCATCCTGGTGGGCGGAAAGCAGCAGCAGCGGCTGATTGTGTATCTGACTCAGCTGCTGCGTAAGCTCTGCCCAGCTCAACTGGCTGAGATCGTGCAGCACCAGTTTGACGTCGAGACTTTCCGCAGCCACTTCCAATGCCCGGTAATGTTGTTCCTGCCCCTCTGTGCCGTCATCAATAACATGAATGTTGTTGGCTCCTGGAAACAGGTAGCGCATCAGGGAGATAAACTCGTACACCGGCAACACGTCGGGTAAGCCGGTAAAGTCACCGTCTTTACGGACCCGGCGGATCAGGTCGGCGTTACTGGCGCCGAGAAATACTACCGGCGGGCGGCGAAAAAATTCATACTGATCAGCGATCAGACGCAAGGCCGAATCGCCGGCCGTCATAACCAGATCGTAGGTGTCACCGAAGTTATCGTGCCGGTAGGCGAGCAGATTACGGAAAGCGGCCAGATATTCGGCATTGGAAAAATGATCGCTGTCGAGAAATTCCACATGCAGGTGCACACGGATCTCATCCTGGCGGGCAAACCGGTCGCGGATGGTGTTAACAATAATCTGTGCCGCGGGGTCCGTAGGCTCACAGGACACCAGCAACAGCACATCGGCCTGCGCCACCTTTGCCGTTGCTTCCTGCGCCTGCAGCTGGGAGAACAGCAGGCACAGAAATGCAGTCAGCAGCATCCTTATTCCTGTCGCCATGCGTTAAATTCTCCATTACCGATCCGGGCTCTGCCGCGGGTTTATGGTCAGGCGATCTCCGCCTGGTTACCGTAGGTCTCGAGCCAGTTCTTGCGATCCCCGGCGCGTTTTTTCGCCAGCAGCATATCCATCATTTCATTGGTGCCGTCACCCGGCTCCAGCGTCAGCTGCACCAGACGGCGGGTGTCCGGTGCCATGGTGGTTTCGCGCAGCTGAATCGGGTTCATTTCACCCAGACCTTTAAAGCGCTGGACGTTGACCTTGCCGCGTTTCTTCTCGGCTTTCAGGCGCTCAAGAATGCCCTGTTTTTCACTTTCATCGAGGGCGTAATAAACGTCCTTACCGATATCAATACGATACAGAGGTGGCATCGCCACATAGACATGGCCACCGGCCACCAGACTGCGGAAATGACGCACAAACAAAGCACACAGAAGCGTGGCGATGTGCAGACCGTCCGAGTCCGCATCGGCGAGGATGCAGACCTTGCCATAGCGCAGTCCGGACAGATCGTCAGATCCCGGATCAATGCCCAGGGCCACAGCAATGTCGTGAACTTCCTGTGAGGCGAGAATCTGCGTTGATTCCACTTCCCAGGTGTTCAGGATTTTACCGCGCAGCGCCATGATGGCCTGAAATTCACGGTCACGGGCCTGCTTGGCAGAACCACCGGCGGAATCACCTTCCACCAGAAACAGTTCACTGCGCTCACTGTCCTGACCACTGCAGTCAGCCAGCTTGCCCGGCAGAGCGGGACCCTGAGTGACTTTCTTACGCGCCACTGTTTTCGATTTACGCAGACGCGTCTGCGCGCTGGAAATAGCCAGTTCGGCAATTTTTTCTGCCTGCGCTGTGTTCTCGTTGAGCCACAGAGCAAAGGCATCTTTCACGACGCCGGAAATAAACGCCGACGCTTCACGGGAGGACAGACGCTCTTTGGTCTGGCCGGCAAACTGCGGATCAGCCAGTTTGGCCGACAGCACATAGGAGCAGCGTTCCCACAGATCGTCCGGCGTCAGCTTGATGCCGCGCGGCAGCAGATTGCGGAATTCACAGAACTCGCGCAGGGCATCCAGCAGGCCGGAGCGGAAACCATTCACATGGGTACCGCCCTGCGCTGTCGGAATCAGGTTTACATAGCTTTCCTGTAGTAGTTCGCCACCCTCTGGCTGCCAGTGCACCGCCCAGTCCACACCTTCGGTCTGGCCGGTCATACTGCCGGTAAACGGTTCATCCGGTGTGACTTCATAACCGGTGGAATGGACTTTCAGATAATCTTTCAGACCATCTTCGTAATACCACTCAGCGCTGTCTTCTGCGTTCGGCGCGTTAAACTTTATGCGCAAGCCCGGGCACAGTACGGCTTTGGCGCGCAGTACGTGTTTAAGACGCGGCACAGAGAATTTAGCGGAATCAAAATATTTCGGATCTGGCAGAAAACGCACACTGGTGCCGGTTTTCTTTTTCGCACAGGTATCTACCACCTGCAGATCCAGTGCTTTGTAGCCATCTTTAAAGCCGATGCGGAATACTTCACCACCGCGCCAGATGGTGACTTCCAGCACCTGAGAAAGCGCGTTCACCACCGATACGCCCACACCGTGCAGACCACCGGAGAACTGATAGTTGTCGTTGGAGAACTTACCACCGGCGTGCAACTGACTGAGAATCAGCTCAACCCCGGAAACGCCGTGCTCAGGGTGAATATCGGTTGGCATACCACGGCCATCATCCAGTACCGTCATGGAGCCATCGCCGTGCAGAGTGACTTCAACATAGCTGGCGTGACCGGCCAGCGCCTCATCCACCGAGTTATCAATCACTTCCTGGGCAAGGTGGTTCGGACGGGTGGTATCTGTGTACATGCCGGGACGTTTACGTACCGGGTCGAGACCACTTAAGACCTCAATAGATGACGCTGTGTATTGCTTTGACATTCAAACCTCAGAGTGCCGCGGAATCCTTGAACAGTCGGCGAGTATAGCGGCAGGGGACGATCAATGGGAATTGCCGGACAGCATTCAGCTCTCCGACAGATGGCGGGCTGCCCACTGCATGATCATTGGCAGCCGTTGTGGATAACACTGAAAACTGTGATCTCCACCCGCTTCCAGCCAGCCCGGACACTGGCGGTAATAAGCGGCAGCAAGACGGTAATCCAGCGTTTCATCGGCGGTCTGCAACAACAGCAGCAGGCGCTCAGGGTCATTAATGTACTCACAATACAGTGCTCTGAGCTGCTCAATATGAACCTCAGTCAGCTCATGAACTTCACCACTGTAATAGTGCTCATTCGGACCAAGATAATGCTCAAACAGGTCAAACGGGCGCACCGCCGGGTTTATCAGCGCCGCATCGATTCCGTATTGCTGTGACAGCCAGGTGGCGTAATAACCGCCCAGTGAACTGCCAATAACCATCACGCGGGGAAACTTCTGCTGCAGCTCGCGTAACGACTCCTGCATCACCTCTGCAGCGTCGGCCGGAGCAAACGGCAATTGCGGGATCAGCAATTGTTCAGGGGAATAGTGCTGGCGGAAATAGTCCAGCGTCTGCTGCGCTTTACCGGACTGAGGGGAACTGAGAAAGCCGTGCAGATAAAGACAGCCAAAATCCGGGGAATTCAACGCTGGCCTCAGTATCCTTTCACGGAATAGTCGACTTCGAATTCGATGCCTTCCACGCGGCTGACACCGGTCTCAATGCTGCCGTCGTCGAGCAGGTCCAGCCAGCGGTAGCCGGGCGAAGCGCAGTCCACGGAAAAGTCTTCCGACTGTGGCGTAAACTGCACACAGGTGGATGGCGTCGACAGATAGCGCACACCATCAATCATCTGATCGCTTTCCTGATGCACATGTCCCCACAACACGCAGCGTACCTGTGGATACTTGGCAATGACTTCATGGAATTCATCCGCATTCTTGATACCGATGCGGTCAATCCATTCACTGCCCATATTGAGCGGATGATGATGAAAGGTAACCAGAGTATGCAAATCCGGCGCTTCTTTTAAGGCCTGCTCCAGCAAAGCCAGCTGAGATGACGCCAGACGTCCGTAGACAGCGCCTTCAACCTGAGAGTTGAGCATAACGATCTGCCAGTGTGGGGTACGGATAATACGTTCGAGATGTTCAGTACCGGCAGCGACCTGCTGCATGGCTTCGGGATTATCATGATTGCCTTCCAGCCAGAAGACCGGACAGGCGAAGGGCCTGAGTTCATCGTGCAGGTGTTGGTAGGCAGTAACAGAACCGTCCTGAGACAGATCACCAGTAACGAGAAAAGCATCAATTCCCTGACGCTCGGCACGCACTGTCTCCAGCACGCAGCGCATACTGTGAAGTGTCTTCATACCCAGCAGGTGCCCGTCTTCGGGACCATTCAGGTGGGTATCCGTTATCTGTAACAGTCGCAGCGCATTGCCTGAGTCCAATGAATACAACCTGCACCTCTGTCCCTGGTTCTTTCAGGTACCGGCCCGGATAGGGGTACCCGTTTATTGGTATTATTGCGTCTACCTTTAGGCTAAAGATAGCTGCTTTTGTCTTAGTTTGTGACTTTATCGGCCAGTTATCACACCAGCCACGACCAAGTTCACAATTGTTAAGCCTTGTCAGGATTACACCGCCAGTCTGGCAGCTATCTCACCGTGATCTGTCCTTCCTGAACAGTTATCACTGGTTGAGCATACCCATAGCGCAGACAATGCTCCAGCCATTCCGCCAGAAACCGGTTCAGCTGGGCTTTTTCATCGGGTAAGCGCATTTCCGGATTAGGATACTGATAACGGCCGTCAAAGCGTTTCTGTTCCTGATAACCGGTCACTTCTGCCATATTAGCGTCATGATACATGCGCACCTGCATCACCAGCGGCTGCAGCCAGGCGGGATTCAGTCCTTCCTGACTGATGCTCAGCATGCTGGTGTAACGATGATCTTCTTCTACCCGCAAGCGGATTCTTGCGCTGTGCCCCTCACCCCGGATCACAAACACACGCTCGTCCTCCTCATGCGGTACCAACCGCATCAGACGCAGATAGTTGGCCTCACACTGGGCGGCCATTTCCTGCAGATCGGGGACGTAACGTTTGGGTTTCACGGAAACTCCTGTGTTTTACTGCTTTATTTGCTATCCGGACAGGCCGCAAAGGCTCGTCTGAATGGGTCATTTACTGATCCGGAGGCGCAGATTATCGAATCTTACCGACCAGCTCCACCCCACACTTCACATTATTATGGCTGGATTTATCGCTCTGCGTACTGATCCGCCAGTTCTGCATGGTGAATTTTCAGCCACTGCAGGGCCATGATGGTTGCCGCATTGTTGATGGCCCCCTGCTCCTGCAGATCCCAGGCCTGGCTGAACGGGAGACTCACCAGGCGGATGTCTTCATGCTCTTCTTCCAGTCCATGAATACCACCCACGCCATCGCTGTCGATCAGACCACAGTAGAGCTGAACCCGTTCACTGGTGCCACCGGGAGACACCCAGTAGCGACAGATCGGCAGCAGCTTATAGAACTCACAACCGGCTTCTTCCTGCGTCTCGCGGCGGGCAACTTCGTCGTATTGTTCGCCTTCTTCTACCATACCGGCGACCAGTTCCAGCAGCCATGGAGAACGCTCATCATGCAGCGCACCGATGCGGAATTGTTCCACCAGTGTAACCACATCACGTACAGGATCGTACAGCAGAACACACACTGCTTCCCCCCGCTCAAACAGTTCACGGGTGAATTCTGTGGTCCAGCCCCCCCGGAAAAGGCGGTATTTAAGGGTCACTTTGTCGATGCGGAAAAACCCCTTGAACACTGACTCCGTCTTTACAATGTCGACGTCATCCGTGACAAATCCTGGTGTTTTCATACTTGACCTACCTATATTACTGATTAAGAATATTCTAAATCCGGCTGGCGGCAATTCATGCACGATGTGTTGCTACTGGTGAGACAATCAGTGCAAATTCTGCCCGATCTTTTCTGCTAGAATCCGGCTATCCAAATTGACATCAGGCTGCGAAAGGCAACTTTATGAAAAAAATCCTCTCACTGACGACTGCCCTGCTCGCCTCCGGAGCCGTCTGCGCTGCGGACCTTAGCACCATCTACCAGCAGGCGGCCAGCAACGACGCGGAAATCGCCGCTGCCCGTGCGATCCGTGAAGCCAACAGCTACAACGTTACTATTGCCCGCGGTGCCCTGCTGCCCCAGGCTCAGATTTCTTACAGCCAGACCAGCATCAGCTCAGAAGCCGATTCCATTGATCTGGTGAGCGGTGGCTATGTCAAAACCGATAAAGATTATGACCTCAGCAGCCTGGAAGTCAGCGCTTCCCAGACCCTGTTTAATCTGAACAGCTGGTACACCTATCAGGCCGCGGTCAGTGGCGATGATGCGGCCGGTCTGCAGCTGCAACTGGCGGAACAGCAACTGCTGTTACGCACCGCTCAGGCGTATTTCAACGTTCTGCGTGCCCAGGACAACCTGTCCACCGCTCAGGCAGAAGAGAAAGCCGTAAAACGCTCTCTGGAACAAACCAAGCAACGCTTTGAAGTGGGCCTGATTGCCATCACTGACGTTCACGAAGCTCAGGCCGGTTACGATCTGTCTTACGTAAACCTGCTGGGTCAGGAAGCGGCGCTGGATATCAGCTACGAAGCTCTGGAGCAGCTTACCGGCCAGCGCTTTGAAGATGTATCGCCGCTGAAAGCCGATGTTGCGATGGAAATGCCACAGCCAGCGAACGCGGCTGACTGGGTACAGTCTGGCCTGGATAAGTACGCCGGTGTCCTGATCGCCGAAGCGAGCAAAGACGGTGTTCGTCTGCAGCGTAATGCCGCGCGCTCCAACCACCTGCCAAGCGTCAGTCTGTTCGGTAGCTACACCGATGCCGATCAGGCACCTTTTGTTGGTGATGATCCGACCGACAGCACGGTTACGGCTATCGGCGTGAAGATCTCAATGCCACTGCTGGCCGGTGGTTCGCTCTATGGTCAGAGCAAACAGTCTGCCCTGAACTACGCAGCGGCCGATTATCAGCTGGAAAAACAACGCCGCGATGTTAAACAGAATATCCGCAGCCTGTTCCGTCAGGTACAGACCGATACGCTGAATATCAAAGCCCGTAAGCAGGCGATCACCTCCGCCCAGAGTGCTCTGGAAGCCACTCAGACCGGCTACAAAGTAGGTACCCGTAACATCGTTGAAGTACTGAACGCACAGAAAAACCTGTTCAGCGCCCAGCGTGACTACGCCAACGCCCGTTACGATTACATCATTAATCTGCTGAGCCTGAAGTTCTACGCCGGCACCCTGAACGAAGGCGATATCCAGACGCTGAACAGCTGGCTGGCCAGCGCTTAATTCTGCGTATTCCGCCCAATAAAAAACCCGCCACGGCGGGTTTTTTATTGGCTGTTGTCAGCTCAGCTTACAGTTTCAGGTGCGCGCTACAGAGTTCGGTCAGGCGCTTCACCGCACCGCGGTTGGCATCGACTGCGGCCTGACCGGCAGCGCCCATACGGCTGCGCAGGTCGGCATCGCTCAGATAATTCTGTAGTTGCTCCAGCAACTCATCCGCCTGATCGCTGACCAGTGCCAGCGCGCCGGCATTCTGCAGATTATCGACGATCACCGCGAAGTTCATATGGTGCGGGCCAATCAGGGTGGCTTTACCCAGCGCTGCCGGTTCAATAGGGTTATGACCGCCGTGGGCAATCAGGCTGCCACCGACCAGCACCAGATCGGCGGCGGCTAACAGCTGCAGCATCTCGCCCATGGTGTCGGCTACATAAACCTGCGTTTGCTCAGAGGCACTGCCGCTGCTGCGGCGCTGCACCCGCAAGCCACGGCTGCGTACCGCATTGGTTACGGCTTCAAAGCGCTCCGGATGACGCGGAATCAGCAATAACAGCAGATCAGGAACAGCTTCCTGCAGACGCGGATACAGATCCAGTAACAGTTCATCTTCTCCGCCATGACCAGAGGCCAGCGCCAGCACAGTGCGCTGTCCGCCCCACTCGGCACGCAGTGCACGGCCTTTATCGTGTATACCGGCCGGTACCGTCACGTCGTATTTTACCGAACCGGTGACTTCCATACGATCAGCCGGCAGCCCCAGCTGCACAAAGCGTTCACCATCCACCGGATTCTGTACCGCTACCATGGCCAGACGCTGCAGCATTGGCCGGGTCAGGGCAGAGAACTTTTCATAACCACGGGCGGATTTTTCTGACATGCGGGCATTGGCCAGCACCACCGGAATATGCCGGGCCTGGCAGGCGGCCAGCAGGTTCGGCCACAGCTCGGTTTCCATCACCACCAGCAGACCCGGTTTCAGAGTGCGCAGAAAGCGGTTGAGAAACAGCGGCAGGTCATACGGCATATACATGTGGAACACCGAATTACCGAACAGACGCCGCACCTGTTCTGAACCCGTCGGCGTGGTGGTGGTCATAATCACCGACACGTCCGGATACTGTTGCTGAAAGGCTTTTACAAAAGGCGCAGCGGCCAGAGTTT
Source organism: Thalassolituus sp. UBA6592 (assembly GCF_002433655.1). Taxonomy (NCBI): domain Bacteria; kingdom Pseudomonadati; phylum Pseudomonadota; class Gammaproteobacteria; order Oceanospirillales; family Oceanospirillaceae; genus Thalassolituus; species Thalassolituus sp. UBA6592. The sequence goes on from NZ_DJIO01000125.1 coordinate 10,730, forward strand.
CGCCTACCGAAACGGCATGCACCCATAAACCATTCGGACGCGGAGCGTGGGGCAGGCGACCAAAGCGTTCACCGATACGGCGGCGATAGCCGGGATTTTTACGTCCACGCCACCACAGGCGGGCAACGAAAACCGGTAACAACAGAGTGAATAACAGGGTGTAGAGAATGCGTGCCACGAGACTTCTGCCGCCCATTGCTGCCATGTGAAAAAGTTGCGGCATCATATCACAAGCAGGTTCTGCGTCTGACCCGCGGCCTGTGATAAACTCCGCAGCAAATTTATTTCCTGATTCAAAAGATACTGTCTAATGGATGTTAAAACCCCAGATTTTCATCAGGCCCGGGTGCTGGTCTTTGGCGATGTCATGCTCGACCGTTACTGGCAGGGGCCCACGTCGCGGATTTCACCGGAAGCACCGGTTCCCGTGGTTAAAATTCAGGAAATCGAAAACCGCGCCGGCGGTGCCGGTAACGTTGCTCTGAACATTTCTACGCTGGGAGCCGGCGTCGATCTGCTGGGTCTCACCGGCGACGACGACAACGGCGAAGCCCTGCGCACGATTCTGACCGCGGCCAAAGTAGACTGCTGTTTTCTGCAACACCCACAGCTGCCAACCATTACCAAACTGCGGGTCATGAGCCGTCATCAGCAGCTGATCCGTCTCGACTTTGAAGAAGCCTTTCACGCCGCCGATCTGAGCCGCCTGAACAGTGACTTCGATGAACGCCTGCCCAATGCCGACGTGGTGATCCTGTCCGACTACGGCAAAGGCGCACTGAGCAATCCCCAGTATCTGATCAACGCCGCCCGGCGCGCCGGTAAATACATTCTGGTCGACCCGAAAGGCACCGACTTTGAACGTTACCGTGGCGCCAGTCTGATCACCCCGAATCTAAGTGAGTTTGAAGCCGTGGTTGGCCCGGCCGCAGATGACGACACTCTGGTCGCCAAAGCCCGTACCCTGATCAGTGATTATGATCTGCAGGCCGTACTGGTGACGCGCAGTGAAAAAGGCATGACCCTGGTACAGAAAGACAAAGACGCTTTCCACCTGCCGACCAAAGCACGCGAAGTGTTTGATGTCACCGGTGCCGGCGATACTGTGATTTCTGTACTGGCAGCTTCGCTGGCTGCCGGTCAGAGTTTTGAAGAAGCCACCGTACTGGCCAACACGGCTGCCGGTATTGTGGTGGGCAAACTGGGCACCGCGACGGTTTCCACCGAAGAGTTGCGCCGTGAACTGCGCAGCGAGAACAATCAGGGCGCCGGACTGTTTGATGAAGAGAGCCTGTTGCTGCTGGTTGAAGAAGCCCGTGCCCGCGGTGAAACTCTGGTGATGACCAACGGCTGCTTCGATATTATTCACCCCGGCCACGTACAGTATCTGAAAGAAGCCAAAGCGCTGGGCAGCCGTTTATTAGTCGCAGTAAATTCCGACGAATCGGTCAGCCGTTTAAAAGGCCCGCAGCGGCCGATCAATCCGCTGGATCACCGTATGGCGGTGCTGGCCGGACTGGAAAGCGTCGACTGGGTTGTACCTTTTAGCGAAGACACGCCGGAGCGGCTTATCTGCCGCGTGCTGCCGGATATTCTGGTAAAAGGCGGCGACTATAAAGTTGAAGATATTGCCGGTGGTCAGTGTGTGCAGGCCAACGGCGGCGAGGTGATTATTCTGAGCTTTAAAGACAACTGCTCAACCTCAGCCATTGTTAAGAAAATTCAGGAGAGTGAAGCATGATCATCGTTACCGGCGGCGCTGGTTTTATCGGCAGCAACATTGTTAAAACCCTGAATGAGCAGGGCCGTAAAGACATCATCGTGGTCGATGATCTGACCGACGGTAAACAGTTTTACAACATCAGCGACTGCGACATTGCCGATTATCTGGATAAGCACGATTTTCTCGCCCGGGTAAAAAACGACGACGGTATTCTCGACAACGTTGAAGTGATTTTCCACGAAGGTGCCTGTTCCTCCACGACTGAGTGGGACGGCAAATTTATGATGGAAAACAACTACGAATATTCCAAAACCCTGCTGCACGCCTGTCTGGCCAAAGGCATCGCCTATCTGTACGCCTCCAGTGCATCAGTTTACGGCGGCAGCGACGTCTTTAAAGAAGAGCGTCAGCACGAAAAACCGCTGAACGTTTACGGCTACTCCAAATGGCAGTTTGACCAGTACGTGCGTAACCTGCAGGCCACTCAGCCTGAATTATTCAAAAGCCAGGTGGTCGGTTTCCGCTACTTCAATGTCTACGGCCCACGTGAACAGCACAAAGGCTCCATGTCTTCCGTGGCGTTCCACTTCAACAACCAGATCAAAGATAACGGCATCTGCAAACTGTTCGGTGGCAGCGGCGGTTACGGTGATGGCGAACAGCGCCGTGACTTTGTCTTTGTTGGCGATGTGGTTAAGGTCAACCTGTGGTTCTGGGCTAACCCGGACAAGAGCGGCATTTACAACCTGGGTACCGGCAACTGTCAGAGCTTCAACGATGTTGCCGATGCCGTGATCAGCTGGCACAAAGACAAAGGCATCAACGGCCGCAAAGAATACATGCCATTCCCGGATCATCTGAAAGGTGCCTATCAGAGCTTCACTGAAGCCGATATCAGCGCTCTGCGCGCCGCCGGTTATGAAGACGGCTTCGCCACGGTTGAAGAAGGTGTTAAGCAATATATGGATTGGCTGAATGGCTGACAGAAAGGGATTTTTCAGTGACATGCCAAAGCAGTTACTGAAACCGAAATACTGGCCGGTATGGCTGGGGGTGCTGTTTATTAAACTGGCGACCATGCTGCCTTACAAAGCGCAGCTGTTGATTGGCCGCGGTATCGGTTTATTCCTGTACCGTCTGGCCCGTGGCCGCCGTCATATTGTCGAAGTAAATATCGGTCTGTGCTTCCCGGAAAAATCCGCCTCCGAACAGGCTGCTCTGGTGCGTCAGACCTTTATCGACAATGGCATTGGCGTAATGGAAACCATGATCGCCTGGTTCCGTCCACGCGATTTTCTGCTCAGCCGCACACACTTTCACGGACTGGAAAAAATTAAAGAGGCGCAGGCCGCTGGCCGCGGTGTGCTGTTACTTGGTGGTCATTACTCCATGCTGGATTTATCCGGTGCGCTGATCACCAATCATATCGACGCCTACATCAGCTATCGCCCGCAGGATAATCCGGCGATGGATTACGTGGTGCAGCGTGGTCGTGAGCAGTTATACGAAGACTGCTTTACCCGTAAGGATATCCGCGGTTTTATCCGCGCACTGAAAAAACAGGGTGTGCTGTGGTATGCACAGGATCAGGATTTCGGTCGTAAGAACAGTATCTTTGTCGACTTCTTCGGTATTCCGACCGCCACCATTACTGCCACCTCACGTATCGCCAAAGCCGGTAATGCCGTGGTGCTGCCGATGACCTACTTCCGCCGTGAAGATAACTCCGGCTATGACATAACAGTGCACGATGCCCTGCCGATTCCCAGCGGCGACGATGTCGAAGATGCCCGTATGGCCAATGCCTTTCTCGAGCAGCAGATCCGTCAGCATCCAAGCCAGTATCTGTGGCTGCATAAACGCTTTAAGTCGCGCCCACCGGAAGAGGGGGTGAAGAAAGGTGATTTTTATAAGCGCTGATTCTTACCGGCGCTGAACACGTTATTCAGCGCAGAACAGAATCATATTGGCAGCATTAAACCAGGCGTTGACGAAGACCCCTTCGCTCAGCGCCATCTCCCCGGCACTGCCTTCCGTCAGCATTGCCGTCAGTGTCAGCCCATCACCGACCTGCACATCAATTTCACAACTGACAGCACCATCACGACGCGCACTGACCACACCGGTAAGTTGATTATCAGCGCTGAATTCTGTGCCCTGGCGGGCGGAGAGAATAATCTGATTGGCGGGTAACAGAGCAGTTACCCGTTTCCCGGCAACCAGCTGCATAGCCGTCGTACTGGCCCGGGTCACGGTCACCGCGACCGGCTGACCACCACGCAGAACGATTTCTATCTCATCGTTGACCGCGCCGCTGTGCACAGCACGGATAACACCATCGAGCTGATTTTCGGCACTGATGGTGTTCATCAGCTTCAGGTTGGATACGCGGTGACGACGCGCTGGAAAGTTTCCTGCAGCACCCGCACATCGTTGGCGGCGCGATGGCGCTGTACGCCAAACTCATCCCACAGATCTTTCTTGGTGTCGTACCAGGCTTCCATCTGCTCAGGAGTGAGAATGCGGTTGATGGTTTCGATGCGGAAGCGCTGAATCAGGCCAGCCTCATCAAACAGGCGTCCCATCCAGGAAGTGTCGTAACTCCAGGCATCGGAATAGAGGGTTTTACCGCGCAGATTTTCATTCATCTTCAGCGCGATTTCCCGTGGCGTAAGGCCTTCTTCCTGCAGCAGATCGCGGGAGATGCCGTGAATCTGCTCAGCTTCTTCGCTCCAGTGCTGCCAGTCACTGGCGGGCTTAACCAGATAACTGACTGTTTGGCGGTCTTCCAGCGCATACCCGACTTCAATAGGGTAGCTGCCGCGACCAAAGCCTGAGGCTTCCAGATCAATTATCGGTGGCACACTGTCGCTCACAAAAAGTCCTTATAAAATGTCATTATTTTTTACGTGCGGTAAGTATAGCGGCTATTCATGCCACGGTCTGTGCTGTAAGCGGCATTATCAGGCAGCCGGCACGAACATCATCCGCCACCACGGCTGAGCGGTGCGACCCGCATCACTTCCTCAATGGTGGTCAAACCGGCCGCCACTTTGTGCGCGCCACTGAGACGCAGACTGTGCATGCCTTCTTTCATCGCCGCCTGACGCAGCTTGGCGTGGTCCATCTGATCATGAATCTGGGCTTCCAGAGTGTCCGTTACCGGCATCACTTCATAGATACCCATACGCCCCATATAGCCGGTGCCACGACATTCGAGGCACCCTTTAGCACCATAGACATGCTCAGGGGTTTTTACCAACCAGGGAGCGGTCAGCTGCTTCCAGGCTTTCTCATCCACCTTATGCTGCACCTTACAATGCGGACACAGTGTCCGTACCAGACGCTGCGCCATGACCCCCAGTACACTGGAACGGATGAGATAGGCGGGCAGCCCCAGTTCCAGCAGACGGGTGAACGCCGATGGTGCATCGTTGGTGTGCAGGGTGGATAACACCAGGTGGCCGGTCAGTGCTGCCTGCACCGCAATTTCAGCGGTTTCCAGATCGCGCACCTCACCCACCATGATGATGTCCGGGTCCTGACGCAGCAGCGCCCGCACACCGCTGGCAAATGTCAGATCAATACCGTGCTGTACCTGCATCTGGTTAAACGACGGCTCCACCATTTCGATCGGATCTTCGATGGTGGAGACATTCACTTCCGGCGTCGCCAGCTGCTTCAGGGTGGAATACAGTGTGGTGGTTTTACCGGAACCGGTGGGGCCGGTCACGAAAACGATGCCGTGGTTGTTACCCGTCATCTGATTCCAGCGGCGGTTGTCTTCCTTACCGAAACCCAGCTCAGAAAAGCTGCGCACCAGCACGTCCGGATCGAATACCCGCATCACCAGTTTTTCGCCAAAGGCGGTGGGCATGGTCGACAGTCGCAGTTCAACTTCCTGACCAGATGGGGTTTTGGTTTTCAGACGGCTGTCCTGAGGGCGGCGCTTTTCGGCGATATTCATCCGCCCGAGGGACTTGATCCGCGCCAGTACTGCCAGACCCACCTGCGCCGGCAGGTCATAAACATTGTGCAGCACGCCGTCGATGCGGAAGCGTACATGGGCGGTATCACGGCGGGGTTCAATATGAATATCACTGGCACGCTGATCAAAAGCGTATTGCAGCAGCCAGTCCACAATATTGACGATGTGTTCGTCATTAGCATCCGGCGCTTTGGCTTTGCCCAGTTCCAGCATGGATTCGAGGTTGTGCATCGAACTGGCGTCGCGATGCGCCTGACGGGCATGGCTGACCGAGCTGGCCAACTGATAAAACTCCACCCGGTAGCGTTCGATATCAGACGGAGCGGCCAGCACGCGCTGTACCTGACGACGGCTGACGTGTTCGAGATCGGCAATCCAACCGCTGACACGTGGTTCAGCACAGGCCACGACAACAGTATCCGGCTGAACTTTCACCGCCAGAATACGGTGACGTTCTGCAAAGGCGTAAGACATCAGGTCAGTGACTTTGGTGACGTCCACTTCCAGTGGGTCGATCTGCACGCACTGCATGTCGTTCTGCTCTGCCAGCCATTCGGTCAGCACATGCTCATTCAGCACTTTGCCCTGACGGCGGGCATCGGCGTAGCCCTGACGGCCAAGCAGGGTCAGCGGATGCAGATTCACTTCATCCTGTTTGCGACGGATACTGAGCGCCAGCTGATAGTCGTCATCGTTCAGCAATTGCTGTCGGTGAAGATCGTCAATCAGCGACTGCAACGTCAGTTGGCGATCCGCTTGCGCCTGCATATCCGTTTCTCCTGATGGTCTGCTTTGCCTTAGGCTTACTGTCTGTTTCTGCCGGCGCTGTTACACCTGCCGCGCCAGCTGGTTCAGGTGCTCCATTGCCCACTCCGTGTATTCATCGGCGCTACGCAAGCCATCCACGTCAGGCAGCGGCCATGGCCGTTTCAGCAAGGACTGTGCGGCGTTCATATCGCCCAGCAGACGCAGGGTACCATCGCCGATGTTCAGACCTTTACTGGCCTTCGGCAATGCCCGGGTGTAATCCAGTAATTGCTGCAATGTGAGACACTGAGGCAACAGGCTGCGCCATTTTTCCGCATTCTGTGGCCGTTCGCTGTGCAGATGTGGCATCAGCTCGCGATGCTGCATCAGGCCATGACGCAACCAGTGCAGCGCGTTTTCCGCGCCCTCACTGAGTGACGGCAAACGGAAAAGTTCAGCGGCTGACTGAAGCAAAGCATGGGCCAGTGACACACTGCTCAGAATATCGCTGATTAATTGCTGTTGCCGGGCTTTCACTTCGGCCAGTTCGGTGCTGACGTCCACTTCGTCATCAGCCACCTGCAGATAGCCTTCCAGCTGACCCAGTACTTCGAGTTGTGCCAGCGGCTGTTCAAACTGATCCAGTGCTTCGCGCAGGGCTTTGGTCTGTTTGCGTTTCAGTACTTTGCCAGCCATGGTCGGCAGGCTGCGCAGACCCTGCCAGTGGCTGTAGAGGATATTGGCGGAAGTCGTTTTGCCATCCCACAGACAGGCTTCCAGCGCACGTTTGAATTGCAGAAATTCGTAATGCAGCAACTCCGGCAATGCCGCGGCCAGATCCATATCGGCGCTGATCTGCGGCTGTGCCTGCCATTGACGGCTGAGGCCGGCAAGACGGTATCCGCGTTCGGCTTTGCTGACATCGCTGAGCCACAGCGGTACCTGTTGCACCAGTTCTTCAGCCATCAGCCACAGACCGGCGGCATCACCGTCTTTCAGTTCCAGCTCGACTTCGCATAACGGCAGCTTGCGGCTGCCGGCACGGATTTCGCCCTTGTCGATCACCACTTCAGCGCTGCAGTTATCCAGCGTCCACAGCCAGGCGCTGCGTTCGAAATGGGTGGTAAATACTTCGCCCAGCTGGCTGACGTCAATATCAGCCGGCCAGTGCTGCGCAACGTCGGCGGCGGTCAGGTAATCGGTGTTGAGTTTCGCTTCAGGGATATCCCAGTTCCATTCACCACGCTGCTGCAACCCGGCGACACTTTTGCCGCGGGTTTTCAGCGTCTGTTCAAAGCCGCTGTCATGCTGGCGGATACGCAGGGCTGAGCGGGCATGTGCCAGCCCGGCCTCTGGTGTATCCAGATACCAGTTTTTCAACGTAGAATGGCCCTGAGCCTGAGCCCGGGTATTAAGAAACTGCGCCAGCGCGTCTAAGCTTTGTGGCTGCAGCCGTAGTTTGAGTTCGGTTTCTTTAGTCATGGCGCCATTGTCCCACAACTGAGCAAGGACAGATATGAATTCCCAACATCAGCCCAGCCTGTTATCACGACTTGAAAAGCTGATTGCCACTAACAGTATCAGTTCTTCGCTGCCGGAGCTCGACGAAAGCAATCTGGAAGTCATTGTTCTGCTGGCGGACTGGTGCGAGTCGCTGGGATTTCACACCGAAGTTCTGCCCATTGCCGGGGAACCGGGCAAAGCCAATATGCTGGCTACCATGGGCAAAGGCGATGGTGGTCTGGTGCTCAGCGGCCACACAGATACCGTGCCGTGCAATCCGGATCGCTGGCAATCCGACCCGCACAAACTGACCGAACGCGATCAGCGTTTTTATGGCCTCGGCACCTGCGATATGAAAGGTTTCTTCGCGCTGGTGCTGGAAGCCGTTGCCGATTACCGCAACGCCGATTTCAAACAGCCGCTGATGATTCTTGCCACCGCCGATGAAGAAAGCGCGATGAGCGGTGCCCGGGCGCTGGCCGCCCAGGGAATTCCCAAGGCCCGCTATGCCGTGGTCGGCGAGCCCACCAGCCTGGTGCCGGTGCGTGCGCATAAAGGCATTATGATGGAAAGTATCCGCCTGACCGGCAAAGCCGGACACTCGTCCAACCCGGCATTAGGCATCAACGCGCTGGACGCTATGTTGCCGGTGATGGCCGAGCTGCAGAATTTCCGTCTGGAACTGGCGCAGAATTATCAGAACGCGCATTTTGCCGTACAGACACCAACCATGAACTTCGGCTGCATTCACGGCGGCGATAACCCTAACCGCATCTGTGGCGCCTGTGAAATGGCCTTCGATTTACGTACTCTGCCAGGCATGAGTAACGACCAGCTGCGCGAAGAACTGCAACGCCGTCTGACGCCAATCGCTGAACAGAATCAGGTGACGCTGGAATACACGCCGCTGTTTCCCGGCGTGGAGCCGTTCGAAACCGCCCAGACCAGCCCACTGGTAGCTGCGGCAGAACGCTTAACCGGCCACAGCGCCATCACCGTGAATTACGCAACCGAGGCACCCTTCCTGCAGAACATGGGCATCGAGACCCTGGTACTGGGCCCGGGCAGTATTGATCAGGCCCACCAGCCTGATGAATTTCTCGAGCACAGTCAGATCGACCCGTGTGTGTCTCTGATCCGCCGCTTAATCGAAGACTTCTGCCTGAAGGACAGCCGTGATTAAATCAAAGCATTCTCTTTATAAGGATTTTCAGTGAACCCGACCGATTACGTCCATTGGTTCCGTCAGTCATCGCCTTATATCAACGCCCACCGTGACAAAACCTTTGTCATTATGTTTGAAGGCGATGCCATCGATGACGAAAACTTCACCAACGTTGTGCAGGACATAGCCCTGCTCAGCAGTCTTGGTGTACGCCTGGTACTGGTACACGGCGCCCGTCCTCAGATTGATGCGGTGCTGAATAAACTCGATATCCAGAGCCGTTTTCACAACGACATGCGCATTACCGACCGCGAAGCACTGAATGCTGTGAAAGCCGCCGTCGGCATGGTGAAGGCCGATGTAGAATCCCTGCTGTCGGTGGGTCTGCCGAATTCCCCGTTACACGGCGCCCGCATCCGTGTGGTCAGTGGCAATTTCGTCACCGCCAAACCGTTAGGTGTGATCGATGGTGTCGACTTCCAGCACACCGGCGAAGTCCGCCGGGTGGATCATCAGGCCATCGCCGAACAGCTGAAGCAGCGCAATATCGTGCTGCTGTCGAATACCGGTTACTCGCCCTCCGGTGAAATGTTTAACCTCAGCGTGGAAGACGTGGCACAGAACGCCGCCATTGCCCTGCGCGCGGATAAACTGATTCTGATGGGTATGAAAGACGGTCTGCCGGCGGAAGACGAAGGCTTTATGAAAGAGCTGACCTGCGTTGATCTGGAAGATCAGCTGCACCATCTGCAGGATGAAAGCCGTCGTCAGGCACAGTGTGCCCTGCACGCCGTACGCCATGGTGTACCCCGTGTGCATATCGTCAGCCACATCACCGACGGCGCCCTGCTGCAGGAACTGCTGACCCGCGAAGGCAGCGGTACCCTGGTCAGTCAGTTCGCTTACGACCAGCTGCGCGCCGCCCGCACCGATGACATTAACGGCATCATCGAGCTGCTTACCCCGCTGGAAGAAAAAGGCATTCTGGTGCACCGCTCACGTGAGTTACTGGAAAACGAAGTACACCGTTTTTATGTTATCGAGCGTGACGGCATGATCACTGCCTGTGCCGCACTGTACCCCTATTCCGATCATCAGGCAGAACTTGCCTGTGTGGCTGTGCACCCGGATTACCGCGGGACGAATCGCGGCCAGCGCTTATTGGAACAGATCGAACAGGAAGCACGCCGGCGTCAGCACGAGCAGCTGTTCGTGCTCACAACCCGCACCGCGCACTGGTTTGTTGAGCACGGCTTTGTCGCCGGCTCCGTTGATCAACTGCCGCAGGAACGTCAGCAGCTGTACAACTGGCAGCGTAACTCCAAGGTGTTTTTCAAAAGCCTGTGAAAGATGTGCTTAACACGCTGGGCCACCTCGGGCGGGAAATACACCGCCGTTACGACGAGTTTGGCCCACTGCTGGTCTTCGATGATGGCAACAAACGCTTTCTGAGTTTCGGCACCGCCGACGAACAGAGCTGCCAGCTGAAAAAAGATCCGCTGATTCTGCAGCACGATTACGCCCGTTGCATGTTCGGTGTACTCACCCGCTACGATGACATCACAGCCATCCGCAATATCACGCTGCTCGGCACCGGCGGCGGTACTCTGGCCACCGTGCTGCACGAACGTCTGAGCGAGGCACAGATCGCCGCGGTGGATGTACGCGCGGCCGTATTTCAGGTTGCGCGGCAGTATTTTGGTCTGCCGCGCAGCCCACGCCTGCAGACCTTCACTATGGATGCCAGCCATTATCTGGCCACCGTGACGGCTGCTCAGTGTGACCTCCTGATCACCGACCTGTATCAGGCCGAAGGACTCGACCCGCTGGTGCTGCAGCCGGATTTTCTTAAGATGTGCGCAGCGCACCTGCAGCAAGACGGCTGGCTGGTGCTGAATCTGTGGAAAGAACACAGAGAACAGACGGATTGCCTGCAACATCTGAAAGCCCTGTTTCCCACCATCGCCATGAACACCACCAGCGACGGCAACTGGATTATCTGGGCCAGCCGCGCTCAGCAGAATGCCGCCGACAGAACCGGGCGCGACGAAGCCAAACGGCGCTGCAAACAGCTCAATGAGCTGCTGGAATTTAATCTCTGGCAGCAGGTAAAAGGCTTTTATCGCGGCAGCTGAGCCAAAAGAGACAAATGTCGGTCTCCCGCGGCGTTCTTTACCTTCTTTACTTTTCCCGCTATGCCACCCAGTCGCTGTTCTCTGCTAAGGTAGGACAATCCGACCGGCCGCTGATCACAGACAGCGCCGGCAAAAATAAAACAAAAATAACAAGCAGGCGCAGCAGATGATTCTTAACCTGATTCAGATCGGTTTACCGATCGCCCTTATCCTGATTATGGCGGGTGTTGGCCTCGGCCTGACACCGGAAGATTTCCGCCGCGTATTCCGCCAGCCGAGAGGCTTTTTTATCGGTGCCCTGTGTCAGATGGCACTGCTGCCACTGATCGCCATTGCCATTATTGAAATCAGCGGACTGCACGGCGAAGTCGCTATCGGGCTGTTTATTCTGTCGCTCTGCCCCGGTGGTACCACCTCCAACCTATACAGTTACCTGGCCAAAGCGGATACCGGTCTGTCGGTGTCACTGACGGCTGTCATCGGCTTTGTTACGCCGTTTACCATTCCGCTGCTGACCGTATGGGCGATCAATCATTACGCCGATGGCGGTACCCATTTTGAACTGCCACTGGTGAAAACCTGGCTGCAGCTGATTGTGATTACCGTGATTCCGGTGATTGTGGGCATGGCGATCCGGGCAAAATGGCCACACTTTGCCAAACGTATGGAGCCGGTTATTTCGCGTTTTTCCGTCGCAGTACTGGCGATTGTGATTGCCGTTATCGCATTCAAACTGGGCGGCAGGCTGGTTGATTACGTACTGATTGCCGGCCCGGCGGCGCTGGCGCTGAATCTGTCCACCATGCTGCTCGGCTATCTGGCCGGTCGCTGGTTGCTGCACAGTCAGAAGCAGGCGCGCACCATCAGCCTCGAAGTCGGCCTGCAGAACGGAACCCTGGCTCTGCTGATCACCACCGGGATTCTGCAGAGTGCCGAGATGTCCATCGCGCCGAGTGTCTACAGTCTGGTGATGTTTATTACTGCCACTCTGTTCACCTGGGCGGTACTGCGCAAAGACCGTCGCAACGGCGCCGCAGCGGCTGCGGTTTAACACCACACCTGTCGGCCCCGGCGCATCAGCCGGGGCCGCTCCGTATTGAAAAACGCGGCAAAGCGAACACTCCGCGTTCTGCGTTACTTATGCACACTGCCCGGCTCTCTTCAGCAAAGCCTTTTGCTATACTTCGGCTGGTTACGTCATAAACAGGATGACGGCGTATTTACCCTTTGGCCTGAAACACCTGCACCCGCCTTACCATCGGCAGGCAGACTAAAAAGGTCCGGTAAAGATACCCACAGGAGTGTGAACAGATGCTGCGCCCGGCCGCTTTTTCCGCCGTTTGGTTAATACCTTTGCTGGTGTTACTGAGCACAGCCCATGTCCGCGCGCAGGAGCTTGTGCTGAATGGCTCCGCCGTCTATCAACAGTTAACCCGCGATTACTATCTGGCCGGGCTCTGGCTGCCACAGTCTTCATCAGACCCTGATTACATCTACGCCGCGTCAACCAGCCGAACCATGCAGATCGTGGTCATTGCTGAGCGCTGGTCACCACGTAAGTGGACGGCTCAATGGCAGAACAATATCGCCATCAATAATGACCTCAACGCCTTAACTGAAGACACGCGCGCCGCGCTGGCGACGTTTACCTCGCTGCTTAAGGAAGATCTGCGCAACGGCGATGAAATCCGTATTGAATACACCCCAGGCGAAAGTATCTCTGAAGGAGGTATTCAGGGCGAAGGTACTCAGGGCGGAGCCACCCGGGTACTGCTCAACCGCGAAACCGCCGTGCAGACCAGCGATGCCGGATTGTTTAATCTGCTGCTCAGCACCTGGATTGGCAAACTGCCACCGTCGCGGGAATTCCGTCAGCAGATATTGGGCATTGGGGAAACAACCCTGCGCCAGCAACACTTCAGCCAGCTGTTTAATCACCCCTTACCCGCTGAGCGCCTGTCGTTGTTCAGCGCCTGGCAGGCCGCGGAAAAAGCGCGCCAGCAAGCCGAAGAACGTCAGCGTCAGCAGCAACTGGCCGCAGCCCGGGCGCTGGAACTGCAACGACAGCAGGCTGAGCAACGGGCGCAGGAACAACGATTGCGCGAGCAACAGGAACAGCTGGAAGAGGCTGCCCGGGTAAAGCAGCAACAGGAAGAAGAACGCCAGCGTCAGGAAAAAATCCAGGCGGCAACCGACGAGGCTGAGCGCATTGTTTTGCAGCGCGATAATGAGCTGCGCAATGCCCAGCTGTATGCGGCAGCGGATCAGGCAAAAACGCTGGTCGGAAAAACCAGCAACGCATTAGGGGAACGAAAAACCGCCATCACGCTGACACGGGAGCAGAGTTATTACCTGCAGCTGCTGCAGTGGCAACTGCAACGCGCCACCACAGAAGAGGTGGTTTATCCTGGCTGGGCGCGACAGTTTTCCCAGCAGGGGCTGGCGCAGCTGGACTTTACTTTGCAGCGTGATCAGCAGATCACCAACCTGCGCGTACGCGACAACCGGGTAGGTACCCTGCTGACTCAGGAACTGGAACGGGCCCTGAAAAAAGCGGTTGCCACAACACAGGTGCCGGAAACTCTGGCCGGTGAACAATGGCCACTGACGGTCTATTACCGCTTCACTCTGGATAATCAGCCACAGCAGGAAGAACCGGCGCCACAACCACCATCGTCCATCAAAGCCGCGCCCTTAAACGAAGAGCAACAGGCACAACAGATGGAAGCCTACCAGGCCGAACAGCGTGAAAAAATTCTCGCTGCCATCCAGTATCCACAGGCTGCGCGTATTCTGAAAAAACAGGGGCCGGTCAGTGCGCAGTTAACCATTACTCAGGATGGCACACTGCAGAGTGCAGAAATTATCCGACCATCGCCGCACCGGGAACTGAACGATGCCCTGTTACAGGCCATCCGCGACAGTGCGCCATTTGCTTCTTTTCCGGCTGGAGTGACTATCCGCGAGCAGCCGTTCGAACTGACGTACGAATTCCGTTTATAACAGTAACCCTCTACCGTTTCTCTAACACTGAAGAGGCTGCGCTTCTTTTTACCTTTTCATTACCATGGGACTGGCTGCGCTTCTTTCTACCTTTTCATTACCATGGGAGTGGCTGCGCCACTTGTGCCCAACGCTGGTTGTCGTGAATATCTTTTAATTCTTCTGCCAGTTGTTCAGAGGCTGCAGCAGCAATATCCCAGCGTTTGCGCCGTTCGCTGTAATCCGGGAACTGATAGAAATCCTGCAGATCGGGAATACGGCCACCGGGCAGTTTTGCAGCGAACTCCCACGACGGCGCGATAATAATCGTACGTTTATAGTAATCGCGGGAAGACGTCCGCCAGGTCAGTTTTTTATCAAACCAGCCACCTATCGGCGCTTTGGCAAAATAGTGCGGGTACAGCACAAAGCCTTTTTCCGGCATCACCGGCAGGTCAAACTGATAGTCGGTAATTCCGCCATCGCGATAGGCACCTTTGGGTGCACCGGGAATATTGTGTACGCCGGAAATCGCCAGAGGAATAGCGCCGGTGGCGAGAATCGCTGGCCCCAGATTGTCTTTGCTCAGCGGCACATGGCGTGCAGGCAAATGCGGAAAATGATCAATCGGTGGCTTTTCACCGTGATGAAAAAATACCCGCTCAACCCACGGGCGCATAGCACTGCGCGCCACCAGATTGGACGCCATGGCGCCGGCCATCCCTAACGCCTGCAGCACTTTATTCTCTGATGCGCCCAGGCCGCGGCAACGGGTAACCAGAGTGTTATAGCGCATCACCGGGTGATTAATAATTTCTTCTTCGCCGGTGATATCCGTACCGGCTTCGGCCTGCAGAATTTCAGCAAGAATATGCCGGCATTCCTGACCCACTTCCTGAGGCGACGGCCTGGCCGAATAATTCTGCCCCATATAAGCTTCCTGAAAACGCCTGTGGGCTGCCAGTGGATTGCTACGGGCGTAACAGGCCAGACGCCAGCCACCGGCAGACGTCCCGAGCAGGTGCAGAGGCTTTTGCCGGTCAGAAAACCATTCGGAAATAAGATAACGGTCGATGGCTGCCAGACAGATCCACTTCGGGCCACCGGAGGCGCCCAGCACCATCTCAATATCATCCGCACTGAGGCCATGATCACGGATATGCTGCAGCGCTTCGGCTCCGGCAAAAATACTCAGGGCAGACATCTGCCACTCTCCTTATTAATTATCCTGACGGTACTTTTTACCGGGTTTCAGCCGCCGCTTTAAGAGGCAAAGGTGTAATCAGCCGGGCAGAAAAGGTCTTGTTCGCCCGGCGAATTAACGGGGAATATTCAGCGCTCAGGCGCGTTCGTACACCACAAAACTGTAGTCGTAAGGATTGCCACCTTCGGCACTGAAATCTTCGCGGGCAACCGCCTGCCACTGACTGCGGTCGAATTGCGGGAAGTAAGCATCACCTTCCACCTCGGCATGCACTTCGGTCATATACATGCGGTCGACAAGGTTCAGCGCCTGCGTGTAAATCTCTGCGCCACCGATGATCATAGCTTCATTCTGGCCATTGATCAGCGCCAGGTTCTCTGCCAGATCGCGGGCTTCTTCCAGCGACGACACCACTTTCACGCTGCCGGTTTTACCCGGCGGCTGGTAATCGCTCTGGCGGGTAATAATGATATTGGTGCGGCCAGGCAGAGGCTTGCCGATGCTTTCATAGGTTTTACGGCCCATGATGATGGCTTTTCCCATGGTGACCTGCTTAAAGTATTTCAGGTCATTGGGCAGATACCACGGCAGTTTATTATCAATGCCGATGACATGATTCTGTGCCAGAGCAACGATCAGGGAAAGTTTCACAGCGTCTCCACTTAGTTCAAATCAGCTGGGCTGATTCAGCATTCTGCTACGTCGATTGAGCGCGTCATGATAACAGAAAGGAACGGCGCGGGAGCTTAGCGCCGCAATCAGAGATGGGTATTCACAGCAGAGAGTTATGCACAGCGCCGCACCAGTGTCGGCAACTCACTGGCTTCCACCGGCCGGGCGTAATAGAAGCCCTGATACTGATCACAGCCGAACACTTCCAGTACATCCAGTACTTCTTCGTCTTCGACGCCTTCGGCAATGACTTTCAGCCCGAGATTATGGGCCAGTGCAATGATAGAGCTGGCGATGGCAGCATCGTGACTGGAGCTGACAATGTCCTTCACGAACATACGGTCGATTTTCAGATAATCGATGGGCAGGTCCTTCAGGTAGGCGAGAGAAGAGTAGCCGGTACCGAAATCATCAATAGCGGTCGAGACCCCGAGATTACGTAATTCGTTCAGCACACTGACACCGGCAGCTATATTGCGCATCAGCGTACTCTCGGTGATTTCCAGCGTCAGGTGCTGCGGCGAAAGGCCGGCATCGGTCAACGCGCTGCAGATCCGCTGCGACAGATCCGGTTGGGAGAATTGTTTAGGCGACAGATTCACCGACAGCTTGGCACTCTGCGGTACTGTGCCCTGCTGCAGCCAGAAGGCAAACTGCTGACACGACTGCCGCAGCGCCCATTCTCCGAAACGGGCAATCAGACCGGTTTCTTCCATTACCGGAATAAACACCGCCGGCGACACATCACCAAGCAGCGGATGCGCCCAGCGCAGTAACACTTCCACGCCGGTAAATTCACCACCATCGACACTGACCTGAGGCTGATACACCAGCCGCAGTTCGTTCTGTTCCAGTGCGTTATGCAGACCGGATTCGAGCGCTGCCCGCACCCTGTCTTCCGGCCCCTGGGAATCCTGATACAGGCGGTAGCTGCTGCTGTCGTCACTGTTCACCTGATGCATTGCCAGCTCAGCATGGCGCACCATATTGTCGGCATCGTGGCCACTGCGTTCGGCAGTCTCGATACCAATACGCACAGATATAAACACTTCGCGGCCGCGGATAATAAATGGCCGGCTGAGCTCTGCATTGATTTTGTCGGCCACCGCCAGCGCCGAGGCAGTATCGGTTACCGGTTCCAGCAATACCGCAAACTGGTCACCGCCCATACGCGCGATGGAGTCGGAGCAGCGCAGCAGCGACTGCAGACGCCGGGCACAGGCGATCAGCAGATCGTCCCCGGCCTGCAGGCCATGTAATTCGTTGATCATACGGAAGCGGCTGATGCCAAGGCTGAAGAGAGCGACGCCGGTGTTACGGCGGCGGCTTTGTTTCAATGCGTGCTGGACTCTGTCGTGCATCAGATGGCGACTGGCCAGCCCGGTGAGTTCATCGCGGTGACTGCCAAGACGGCGGATACGCTCGGCCTGCAGGCGCACCATGGCGCGGTGCAATAAACCCGGATCATGGTGCAGATCGGCACAGACTTCCAGCGCACCTGCGGCCAGTAACGGCATATGCTGTACCGCTGGGGCGACGGCAACCAGCGCCAGATCCGGCAAGGCGCTGCGCAACTGCTGCACCAGTACGTCATCGCCGGTGAAAATAACGATAATCCCTTCCGCCAGTGTCAGCCCGGCCTGAATAAGTTCTTCCGGCTCATTGAACTCCTGCAACAGATAACCGTGGTACTCAGGCAGGCTGTCAGCCTGCCCGGCAGGGTCGCGAAGAACCAGCAGGGGCATACCCGGTGACGCTGATGTTGGTTGCATATCACTTGTTCACAGTAGGACTGAATTTCAAGTATAGATGCAGGAATGAAACAGCAAGGAAATTGGCCACTGCGGCAGGTACTGGCGTACCCGCTGACGACAGGCGGTTGGTCAGCTCCGGCCAGATTTCAGAAATACGCTGGCCGGGGTCTGATAATCAGATTGCCACCGGGGCCTTGATATGAGGATGCGACTGATAGCCTTCGATGACAAAGTCTTCGAATTTATAGTCGAACAGGCTGTCGGGTTTGCGCTGAATAACCAGCTTCGGCAGTGGCAGAGGCTCGCGGCTGAGCTGCAGATCAGTCTGTTCCAGATGGTTGGCATACAGGTGCACGTCACCACCGGTCCAGACAAAATCGCCAACGTCCAGGTCGCACTGCTGCGCCATCATATGCACCAGCAGCGCATAGCTGGCGATATTGAACGGCACACCGAGAAAGATATCCGCACTGCGCTGATACAGCTGGCAGGACAGTTTGCCGTCCGCTACGTAGAACTGGAAAAACGCGTGGCACGGCGGCAGCGCCATATTCTCCAGCTCACCGACGTTCCAGGCAGAAACAATAATGCGGCGCGAATCCGGATTGTTTTTTAATTGCTCAATGACCTGAGAAATCTGGTCGATGTGGCGACCGTCAGCGGATGGCCAGCTGCGCCACTGGGAACCATACACAGGGCCCAGATTTCCGTCTTCGTCAGCCCACTCATCCCAGATGGAAACACCGTTTTCTTTCAGATAACGGATGTTGGTATCACCACTTAAGAACCACAGCAGCTCGTGAATAATCGATCGCAGATGCAGCTTTTTAGTGGTGACCAGCGGAAACCCTTCACTGAGATCAAAGCGCATCTGATAACCAAAGCAGCTGTAGGTACCTGTACCGGTACGGTCTTCTTTGAATACACCCTGGTCACGTACGTGACGCATCAGATCCAGGTATTGTTTCATGCTTTCTGTTCTCCGGTTTTCGGGCTGCGGTAGGCGATGACCAGCAGCACGATGCCAACGATAATCATCGGCAGGCTCAGCAGTTGTCCGCGGGTTACCCAGCCAAGCAGATCGAAGCCGATCTGGGCGTCCGGTTCGCGGAAGAATTCCGCAATGGTACGGAAAACCCCGTAGCCGATCAAAAATACTGCACTGACCGCTTTCTGTGGTCGTGGCCGGGAGGAGTAAAACCACAGAATCACAAACAGCAGGAAGCCTTCCATACAGGCCTGATAGATCTGCGATGGGTGGCGTGGCACATCTCCGCCACGGGGGAAGACCATGGCCCAGGGCACCACCGAAGGATCCGCCATCCGGCCCCATAGTTCGCCACCAATAAAGTTACCGATACGACCAAACATCAGACCAATCGGCACGAAAGGCGCGCCGAAATCGCCAACCTCAAAGATGCCTTTCTTATGTTTGTGACTGAAATACAGAATGGCGGCGATCACACCCAGCAGGCCACCGTGGAAGGACATGCCACCTTCCCACACGCGGAACAGCCACAGCGGGTCTTCGAGAAACTGCGGAAAGTTATAAAACAGCACATAACCACAGCGCCCGCCCAGAATCACCCCGACGGCGCCGAAGAAAATCAGATCCGATACCTGATCACTGGTCCAGCCGGAACCCGGCTTGGACGCGCGGTAGTTGGCAAGCGCCCAGGCGGTGCCAAAAGCCAGCAGATACATGAGTCCGTACCAGTGGACTTTTAACGGGCCGATGGCAAAGGCAATCGGATCAATATCGGGATAAGTGAGCATTCGCTATTCCTTGGGTAACACAAACAGAGTCAGCAGCTAAACACGGACAGATGAAGCCGTGATGAATTCCATTAAAAGAACAGAAATTTGCAGCCGACGATCAGCAATAACAGCGCAAAGGCCTTCTTCAGCAGCGCCTGATCGAGACGATGCGCCAGAATCGCGCCGACTTTGGCGAAGGGCACGCTGGTGATCACAATGCCCACGATGGCTGGCCAGTACAGGAAACCGGTACTCCATGGCGGCAGACCTTCATGCCCCCAGCCGGCAACCACATTACTGATCGCCCCGGTCAGTGCGATAGGCAAACCACAGGCCGCAGACGTTGCTACCGCATGACGCATGGGTACTTTCATCCAGGTGAGATAAGGCACAGTGAAAGTGCCACCACCAATACCAAACCAGGAAGAACCGAAACCAATAAAACCACCGGCAGTAATCAGCCCGGCATTACCAGGACGCTTACCCTGCCCCGGCGGCTCGATACCAAAAAACATCTTCAGCGACAGCAGCAGCGCAAACACACCGATAATATTCTGCAGTACCGGCCCGGGCACCGAGGTGATCAGCGACACACCGAGCATGGTGCCGAGCACAATACCAATCCCGAGAATCAGCACCAGCGACCAGTCGATGGCACCTTTACGATGATGCTCGCGCACTGAGCTGATGGACGTAAAAACAATCGTCGCCAGCGAAGTGGCCACCGCGATATGAGTCAGTACCGCTTCACTCACCCCCTGCGCAGCCAGCGTCAGCACCAGCACAGGTACGATCACCATGCCGCCGCCGATACCAAACAGCCCGGCCAGTACACCGGCCAGCGCACCCACAGCAAGAAAGAGTAAAAACATCATCATGGAATACGGCCACACAATAAGAATTGGCCTGCATTATGAACGACGGGGGATAGTAACGGAAGGAAGCTCCCGACAACGCCGGGAGATTAAATAAGAAGCAACGATAATCTTACGTCAACACTCAATCAGTTATAACGCGCCCAGACCACATTAACCCTGTTCCCTGAATATTGTGTCTCACCTGATGTATCGGTAATCTCATCACCATCATAGGTGTCTGACTCATCGACTTCTACCGTGGTCGAGCCACTCAGTTTATTACCGTCATTGCCGTCAACACTGCCATCACCCAGTGCCGCAGAGGTAATAGCACCGTGAATCACTGTACCGCCGCCAGTGGCAATGACATCACCAGCCAGAACCTGTCCCCATACTTCGCTGCTGGCGGAAAGACTGATATCACCGCCACTATAACTGCCATCACCATCCGGGTCGTAGCCGCCGGCGATCAACCCAGCATTGCCGGCTGAATCCGGCAAATACTCCTGATTGGCAATGTCGCACAAATTGGTTGGGTAATATCCGGAAAAGCGATTACTGTACTTGCGGTACATGCTGCTGTTAGCACCGTATTTGTCCCGAATCAGGGAATTCTGACCGAGACAGATATCGTCATAACCAAACCAGTTAACCGCCGCACCATAGTAAGCACCAGATGTACTGATATTACCCGTAGCCATCAGAGTACTTGTGGTGGTGGTGGTGCCCATCGCCAACTCACCTTTAAACCAGAAAATACCAGGCGCCAAAGCTGCACCGTTAAATTCCCAGGTATCCGTCAAGCGATCGTATTTAAGGCAATCATTCTGATCGGAAAAGCCGAGACATATAGCCGGACCCGGCTCGGGCTCAACACACAGATCACCAAGGTAAGATACTGTGTCTGCCTCGCACAAATAGCCGTAATGCTGACTATTATTCACCGGAAAATATTTGTTCAGATAGTATTTAGTACCGTCAGGAATGCCGTTAACGTTATACAGGGTTGCCATAGGCGCATGCCGGACTTCATCGTATTCCAGAACATAGTTGGCTTTGGACTTAAGAGCCCAGACATCAATTACAACTTTTTCCAGTTCAACAGGCTTAACCTCCTCCATTACTTCCACAAGGACGTTTTGCCCGCCGATAATCAGTTCACTGCAATCAGAAGATACTGTGCCACCAACATCAATACTGGTGAAATCATTCCAATAATCACCTACGCATCCAATCAAATTCCCCTCAATTTTGGCCACACCAACCGGAGAACCAACTCCAAAGCGGGTATCGCCTTTTGAGGCCAAAGAATTAATCTGGCCAAACGCTTTGGCATCAATATTTTTACCGGCTCTCAGACTGCCAAAAGTAGTCCAGGCGTTTGTTGTAATATTCGAACGGGTATTCACATAATTGAATGAACCGGAAGAATCCAGAGTGACGTCACCATTTACCCAAATACTGTCAACGGAAGATGAACCGGATTGAGCTTCAAATGTTCCGGTAGCTTTGACTGTACCTACGGTTACCGATCCAGTCAGTGTTACATTGCCATTAGAATATATAGAATCAGCCGTGGCCCCACTCCCCAGATAAACGTCGCCGGTTGCCTGAGTATTGCGAATAGAATTAATGCTGACCTGGTCTATACGAATATCCCCATCCACACTCAGATCCTGCATATTGCCATCAGAGCCGGTAATCTGAATGCCACCAGTCATGTCAAGATTGCCCGACAACATAACCGAATCAGCAAGCTCAATAACGTCTGTAATTTCACCAGGTGTCAGACGGAAAACAACATCCATCAGTGCTGTCGCTTCTGCGCTGTTATCAGTCGCGGAAACAAGGGAATTAATCAGATAGGTCCCCGGCTCAGCTGTATCTGCAGTCACTGACTGAACAGTTGCCGACATTACCCGGGAGGTGTCATCTCCAACCTGCATTGAAAAGGTATTACCCTCCAGCAATAACAGATCACTTTCCGCTACATTTTTCAGAAACAGCCGCAGGGTATCCGCCGCTGCCCATGCACCGTTATTGGCATGAGTAGTAGCATGAACGGCAACCTGCTTGGTTTGCGTGTTGCGGTTATGGTTGATCATGCTGAACGCCGTAGCAGCAACAGCCAAACTCAGAAGCAATACCACAAGAATGGTAGCAATACCTTTCTGACGGGAATAGCGGACGATTTTCATACTGTTTCCCTCTTAAGTATTCAGCTTGCTTCCGGGTGGAAGTTATAGAGACAGATATCCATTTCCGTCACAGGTACAGCCGGATTAAACAAATAGGCGGCATCAGGTGCTGAGAGTTTCAGTATGTAATGTTCGCCCATATCATCAGCCAGAGATCGGCCAAATGAGGTGCATTTACCTTCACTCAGATTAAAATTAAATAAGCGATTATTATCTGTAATATACTGTGCCACCTGATCATCCCCCAGCCGCCAGCGGGCCAGTAAATTATTCACCGTCCAGGTCATCGCGCTCAGTTCGGTGCTTTCATCACAGGCTGCAGCACTCATCATGCGCAGTTCGCGGTAATTAACACCACTGCTGTCGGCAACAGTAATCTCTTCAAAACCCTCACAGAAATATGCACTGCCATCGAGATTGGAATAGCGCCAATAAAGTTGTTGTGTGGTTCCGTTCTGAATGATTTTAATGTCATCCTCTGAAGCGTCGGGAATACCAAAACCAGCAGACTGAATACTTTTTTCCAGCACCAGCCCCGCCAGTGAAATTCGCCCATCAAAACCGGCATACACTTTGTTATCAGTACTTACGTAGATAAGATTTTTGTACACCACCATACAGGCAAGGGTAACCATCATAGATATCAGCAGACCAATCATCAGACTGATCAGCGACACACCTTTCTGTATATTCAATGAAGTACTTTTCATCACAGCGATGCCCACGACGTTCCCACACGAACCAGTCCACCTAACTTGTCAGACTCCACTGTAAGAGACAGAGGTGCCGGTACGTCGGTGACATTAATCCCGTTTACGCTCACCACACTCTGTACGCCGCAACCATTAACCGTCACATCGAGCTTATCGCCATCCGGTAATGTCACCTGAGGGGTTGAGCTGCACAGATCTGCGCCCGCGTACTGATTACTCACCAGCACAGATCGCAACTGATCAATGACAATTTCCTGCATTCGCATATTGCGTTGCGTCACCAGCGATTTTGAAGACATATACATAGCGCCAACGATCAGCATGGTTGCCAGCAACAGACTGACCATAGCCTCAATCACTGAACTTCCGCTCTGGACTGAGTGGCGATGATTAATCGATAACAATGGTTTCTTTTTCATCGTCCGCCGTCCCGGTTGCCAGGGTAAAAGTAAATGATGTTCCACAGCTGCCACAGGCAGCAGCAGTCAACAGTCCGCGATTATCAAAACAGGAGCACTGATATGCCGTACCATCCTGCGTAATCTGCACATCGGCATCGATATTTTTCTGCCATACGGTGACGCCTGCACCAGTCGCACAATCCGCTGCTGCAGTACTGGTACCACGCAACACACGTAATGCCCCATTGGCCAGGCATACCCTGGCAACAGCATCCTGACCTGCAGCACCCATCGCATTTCTTATCGCAGCCCCCCGGGCATGACCGAAGGCTTCGGTTAACGCACCCTGAGCTTCCAGCCTTTCGGCACTGTCCACCCAACCGCTGGTCAGTGGTACGGAAACGACCGCTACTATGGCCATAATGGTTAAGATGATCATCAGCTCAACCAGAGTAAAACCGGCTTGCTTCACAGCCAGTCTCCGCTGGCAAAAGAACATCCTGTGAGCGTTCGTTCACCATTGTTTTTGAGTGTCAGTACACAACCAGCGAGATCACCGCGGCGACCTTTAGCTTTAAGCTCATAAGCCGTAGCAGCAGCATTTTCGGTATAAAAAGCGAAATCTGTCGCTGCGGAGGCCGGCGACCAGCCACTGAAAGCCGTGGTCAGGGCGCTGGTATCGGTATAGTCCGACGTCGGATAGGCAAGTGTGCGCTGATAGTAGTTTTCGTAGTTCAGACTCAGAGCAATAATGTCGGACTGCGCGGTTTTAATAACGCTGCGGTCTACATAACGCTTATAAGAAGGAACCGCTACCGCTGCCAGAATGGCAACGATGGCAACCACCACCATCATCTCCAGCAGCGTAAAGCCTGCAGCATTGCGCCATAGCCAGCTGCGCCCGGCGTGATCTTTCATAGCCAACCTCATGTACCAAAGTACCAAAATATTGCCAAAACCCGATTAAAAACTGGCCTGAAGTGCCAATTATTTCCTTTTGGGAATAAATAGGGGATTCCGGATTCAGTTTATCGCAGGAGAAGCTGGTACCGAAGAACCAGTTTGGCAGGCAAAGACCGATGTGAAAATATTTTGTGAAATTAATCACAAATAAGTGAGTTACATAAGGTTACAGAAAGCTAATTACCCTTACTAAACCCTGTAATGGCGCGATATACCATGGATACAGACGTCATCAGCACTTGCAGGATCAGACACCAGGTATCTGATGATAAGTTTATTTTTAGATTGCAAGGCATTGTTTTTAGGGACGTTCGTGCCATCCTAATGAATAATCTGGCAGGTCAGGACCCCTAAAGATGGGCTAATAGCGACATGACGTATTTTTGCCTGCATGGAAATTAGATTCATTTTTAGAACAGACCGTTCCTGTACTATCGTTTAAAAAAGTCCTTCCCTCTGAGCAGCTTTCCCCATGATCTGCCATCCGGTAATAATCAATTTCCCTTTTATTTGTTGCCAACAGGATCGCTGACCCCTGCCGATGCAAAATCTGGCAGAATCATTTTCCGGACCATCAGGGAATTTCAAACCGCATGTGCCTTATTGTTTTTAACTGGTCACCGGAGCAAACGCACTGGCTCACGCTGGCAGCAAACCGCGATGAATTCTGGCACCGGCCAACAGCAGAATTACACAGCTGGAATAACGACAGCGGCATAGTCGCTGGTCAGGACCTCGAACAGGGCGGAACCTGGCTGGGCGGCAATCACTATGGACAGTTTGCTGCGCTGACCAACGTCCGGGCGCCGGGCGTGGGGCCAGCTAACCCGCAATCAAGAGGGCTGATTGTCAGAGACTACCTGGTACTGCGCACGACTGCGGAGCAATACGGTAAAGATCTGCTGCAACGCTGCGAGGCTTTTGCCCCCTTTAACCTGCTGCTGGCAGACCGCCACCAGCTGCTGTTCCTGAGCAATTATCCGCAGCCAGTAATGCAACCAGTCACGCCCGGCATGCATGTTCTCAGCAATGCCTCGCTCGACACGCCCTGGCCAAAAGCCCTGCTGGCGAAACAACAGCTCAGTCAATGGCAGCCTGCCACTGAGGATGTAAGTGCGCTGGCAGATCTTCTGTCCGATCCTTCCGTCTTCGCAGATGAGCAGCTACCCGAAACTGGCGTGCCCTATGAGTGGGAGAAGATGTTATCCGCGCAGCTTATTGTATCGGATGCATATGGCACCCGCTGTTCCACCGCCATCATCGCCACGGACGCCGGGATGACCCTGTGCGAACACACACGTAATCAAAAAGGCAGAATTACCGATACCCGGCAACAGGATCTGACATTCCGCTGAAAATGGCGCTGGCAGGTGCCGCCGATGCCTGAAATTGCGAAATTGTCAGCTTTTTTCTCTTTTGTCGATTAATTGGCAAACCCTGATCTGTTACAAAACAACAACGTAAGTTGTTGTTTTTATGGCTTCAATTTTCTGTCGCCTCCAGCGTTTGCACAGACTTACAAAATTCTTAGCAACGGCGGTGCAAAGATGCCACACAGACCATGGATGCGGTCCATACTTCAGTGCATGAACAGCACAAACCTCACACAGAAACCGCAACGGGTAGTCGCGCTCACCGGCCTTATCGGGCTGGTGTGTCTGGTATTACTGTTTGCCGCTCTGGCCGCCAGTATCAACACCAAACCTTATATGCCTCCCAAAGTGGCGCAGAAATATATGGAAGAGTGGCTGATAGAATCGGCCCGCCGCGTAGCTGGCGAGGTGCGCCTTAAGCATGTGCAGGCGATCGAACCTTTCTATCTTCGCCGTGATTACCAGCCGGTATGGATGGACAGCTACGAGCTGACCGATGCCGCCAAAGGCCTGCTGCAGGTACTGCGTGAAACAGCCGCGGATGACTGGCGTCAGTATGGCTACGAACTGCCGACCCTGGAGCGCGAAACCACCCGCCTGACGAAC